>JAFUQL010000144.1 GCA_017472375.1 Oscillospiraceae bacterium
GCTGCAGGATTACATCTTCACCACCCTTGTGTGGTTCGACGCCTCCCGCCTGCCCCTGCTGGGCCGCCGTGTGAGCCGCTTCTCCCCCCTGTTCTGCGTATTCTGTGTGTTCTTCGTGTCCGGCTTCTGGCACGGCAGCACCCTGCCCTTTGTGGTGTGGGGTCTGCTGCAGGCCGCCTACCGGGTGGGCGAGGAACTGCTGCACCAAAAGTTCGGCAAGCCCAAAAAGAAGGCCCCCGCCCGCATCCAGTGGGCCAAGCGGGCCGTGGTGTTCCTGCTGTGGAACTTCAGCATGGTGTTCTTCGCCATGGGCAGCGCGGTGGGGCAGCCCGCCGGCCAGACCTACGGCCTCAGCCACGCCTTCGCCATCCTGCGGGGATACTTCACCGGCTGGGCACCCGCCCGCTTTGTGGAGGAGACCCTGCGCGCGGTGCGCACCGGCTTCTATGCCGATGCCCGCATGATGCTGGCCTACGGCGCGTTCGTCCTGTTCACGCTGGCGCTGGCCTTCTGGTTTGACTGGCAGCGGAACTTCCACTTCAAGAACAAAAGCGAGGAGCTGATCCTCAAGGCACAGAAGCCCGCCGTGCGCTGGGTGCTGTACTATGTGATCGTGCTGTGCTGCTTCGCCGGTCTGGTCATCCAGAACGGCGGCTTCGGCGGCGGCAGCTTTGCCTACGGCGGCTTTTAAGGAGGGCGCACCATGAAAAACATCCTGACCAAATGCGCGCTGCTGCTGCTGCCTGTGCTGGCGTGGCTGTGCATCTTTGTGTGCTTCGAGCCCAACAACTACTTCGGCCTGCGGGACGTGACCCCCACCGAGTCCTCCATCAGCCGGCTGAAAGCCTATGAGCGCACCGGCGGCGACCGGGTGATCATCGGCGACTCCCGCTATGCCCACTTTGACATGGATCTGGTGGAGCAGGTCTCCGGCAAAGAGTGGGCGAACCTGTCCTTCGGCGGCGCGTCCCTGAAGGAGAACAACGACCTGCTGGCCTGGGTGCTGGATGAGAACCCCGACCTGAAAGAGGTGGTGTACGGCCTGTCCTTCTACACCCTGAACAGCAGCTACAACGCCGACCGCATGGGCACCCTGGAGGATACCCTGCACAACCCCTTCGCCTACTTCTTCAACCTGGAGTACAACGTGAACACCCTCACCGCCATCAGCGAGCGGCTGCAGGGCATCCAGAGCGGCGGCGAGGGCGAGACCGGCGACTGGGTCTACCCCGAAGACTACACCGACCCCGCCACCGGCCAGGTCTATCCCGTCCACCGGGTACTGGCGGTGTACCCCGCCGCCATCACCCCCCGGTGCGAGAACTGGGAGGTGAACCAGCCCCAGCTGGAGGCCTTCTATGCGCTGGCCGAGGAGTGCCGCGCCCGGGGCGTTGCCCTGACCGTGGTGCTGGCCCCCATGGCCGACACCGTGCTGAATGAGGTCTGCATCCCCTTCGGCATCGCGGATGCCATGGAGAACGAGGTGCTGCCCGAACTGAACGCAGCCGCCGCCGAACACGGCTTCGCCGTGCTGGACTATGAGTGGGCCGACCGCCCCGCGCTGGACGAGGACACCCAGTTCTACGACGGCTTCCATCTGGATACCCGCTACGGTCTGCCCGTGTGGACCGAGCAGCTTTTCACCGAACTGGGATAAACCCGACCGCGACCAAACACCGACCAAAGGAGGCGCCAACATGGCCCTTGATTTTCTGATCCTGTACGAACACACCGTGCGCGAATACGAGAGCGACCTGCTGCTGAAGCTGGAGCTGGAGCGCCGGGGCTACACCGCCGAGATCCGCCAGCTTCTGGACCGCAAGAAGCTGGGCTATTTCACCTGGAAAAAGCCCAAAGTGCTGGTGGCAAGCTGCATGTACGACAACGAGGGCATCAACAGCCACGTCTACAACAACATCGGCCGCTGCGACCGCATCGTCAACCTGCACTGGGAGCAGATGCTCTCGGACACCCAGGAGGAGGGCGAGTGGTTCAACATGGGCGGCAACGCCAAGAAATGCGTGCAGACCTGCTGGGGCCGCCGCACCGCCGACCGGCTCATTGCCCACGGCATGGAGGAGAAGAACTGCCCCGTGACCGGCGCCGTCATGATGGACTTCCTGCGCCCCGAGTTCAAGGGCTACTTCAAGGACAAGGCGGCTCTGTGCGCCGAGTTTGGCCTCGACCCCGAAAAGCAGCTCCACCTGTACATCTCCAGCTTCGGCTATGCCAGCATGACCGAGCAGGAGGTGAAGGAGCTGAGCGAGATGGCCGGCACCGATTTCACCGGCTTTGCCCGCACCAATCGGGTGAGCATGGCCGAGACCCTGCGCTGGTTCGACGAGTATCTGGGGCAGCACCCGGAGGTGGAACTGGTCTACCGTCGCCATCCCAGCGAGTGGAACAGCCCTCATCTGGACGCGCTGGCCAAAAAGCGACCCAACTTCCATGTGATCTTCGCGGGCAGCGTGAAGGACTGGATCGTTGCGGCGGACTCCATCTCCATCTGGATGAGCACCGCCATCGCGGAGGTGTACATGGCCGGCAAGAGCTGCCACATCCTGCGCCCGGTGCCCATCGAGCATGAGTACGACCCGGTCATCTACGCCGGCGCCAAATACGTCACCAACTACGACGAATTCGCCGCCGCCATGGAGGACGCCCACCCCGAGTTCCCCATCCCCCGGGAGGTCATCGAGGGGTACTTCGACCCCCACGAACGCCCCGCCTATATGCGTATGGCCGACCTGCTGGAGGAGGTGTACCAAAACCCGCCCCGGGACACCCCCATGGGCGAGGGCTACACCCCCCATTTCAACTGGCTGAAATACTTCGCCCTGCTGGGCGTGCACATCCTGTTCTTCTTCCGGCTGCCCCCCAAAAAGGTGTTCTTCTTCCACAAGGGGCTGGCGGATTTTGCACAGCGCATCTACGGCTATGTGGAAAAAGCATATGTATCCAAAGAACAGGTACACCGCATGGAGGCGCGCATCCGCCCCTATGTCTACCGTGAGGGTGTGAGCCATGAATAACCAGCTTCGCCGCAACGTCCTGCTCAACACCGCGGGCAGCCTGCTGTTCTATGTCTGTCAGGCTGCCATGAACCTGCTGGTCACCGCCATCGCCGGCGTGGAGGCCAACGGCCTGCTGGCCACCGCCATGACCATCGCCAATGTGGGGCTGAGCTTTGCCAGCTACGGGATGCGCACCTTTCAGGTGTCCGACCTGGAAGGCAAGTACACCGACCGCACCTATCTGCTGAGCCGCCTGTTCACCGTGGCGGCCGCGTGGCTGGTGTGCATGGGCTTCGCCTTTGTCAACGCCTACACCGCCGAGCAGCGGTGGGTCATCTTCCTGTACACCGGCTACCGGCTGGTGGAGAGCGCCTCGGACGTGTGGCACGGCTTCCTGCAGAAGTCCGAGCGCATGGACATCGTGGGCATCAGCTTCGGTGTCCGCGGTCTGCTGACCGCCGGCTCCATCGTGGGCGGCCTGCTGGCCACCCGCAGCCTGGTGTTCACGCTGGGTCTGCTGCTGGCGCTGAACATCCTATATGTGGCGCTGGCGGACATTCCCCTCGCCCGCCGCACCGCCGACCTGGCACGCACCGGCGGCGGCAGCGTCCCCGCCCTGCTGTGGGAGTGCCTGCCTCTGGCGGTGTACGCCAGCCTGAACACTTCCATCGGCTCGGTGCCCCGCTACTTCTGCGAGCGCATTCTGGGCGGCGTGGCGCTGAACTACTTCGCCAATGTGTTCCTGCCGGTGATGCTGCTGCAGGTGGCGGCGGTGTACCTGTTCGTGCCCTTCATCACCACCTTCGCCCGCCTGTGGAACGACCGGGACAAGGCCGGTTATTTCAAGGCCATGCGGGTGCTGGTGCTGTGCCTTGCCGCCCTGTGGGTCTGCGGCGCCATCGGCGTGGCTCTGCTTGGGCGCTGGGGTCTGAGCTTCCTGTACCCGGGCACCCCGGAGATCCTGGAATACACCGGCCTGCTGCAGCCGCTGGTGGTCTGCACCGTACTCACCGTACTGGTGACCGTGCTGTGCAACCTGCTGACCATTGCCCGGGGAATGACCGGGCTCATTCTGGGCAATCTGGCGGGTCTTGCCGCCGCCCTGCTGGTCAGCCCTCCGCTGATCGGGGCCTTCGGGCTGTGGGGCACCGCCTTTGCCACCATGGCCGGCATCGGCACCCAGGCGGTGTGCCTGATGCTGTTCCTGCTGCGGCACTGCAAGGGGCAGTTCCGCGCCTGACCGCGTTCTCCTGCGTTCGCTCTCCGGGGCGGGCGCATTTTTTGTACAAAAGGGGTGCGGCGCTTTTTACACAGCTTTCGCGCGATGGCGTGATACAGCGCAGAAGCGCAGGTTTTTC
The DNA here is from genome assembly GCA_017472375.1 of Oscillospiraceae bacterium. Taxonomy (GTDB): domain Bacteria; phylum Bacillota; class Clostridia; order Oscillospirales; family Ruminococcaceae; genus SFJ001. The sequence continues at coordinate 4,373 of JAFUQL010000144.1, forward strand.
GCCCCGCCGGGCAGGACAGCCGCGTTTTTTTGCATCCAAAACCACAAGACGGTGGTTTTGACGGCAGTTTCATGGTATACTGTGCTTGTACGGAATTGCCCGGGCACCCCGCCCGCGGCACCGCACCGCAACAAGGAGGCATCTGCCATGAAATACTGCAAGAAATGCACCATGCCCGACACCCGCCCCGGCATCAGCTTTGACGCTGAGGGCGTGTGCAGCGCCTGCCGCCACTACGAGCACCGCAGCCAGGTGGACTGGAACGCCCGCTGGGAGGAGTTCAAGGCCCTGTGCGACAAGTACCGCGGCATGAACGGCCCCGGCGGTTACGACTGCGCGGTGGCGGTCTCCGGCGGCAAGGACAGCCATTTTCAGGTGTACATCCTGAAAGAGGTCATGGGCATGAACCCCATCCTGTTCAGCGCCGAGGACAACTTCCCCATGACCGAGGCCGGCAAGCACAACCTGAAGAACATCTCGGAGGCCTTCGGCTGCACCATCATCAGCTGCAAGCCCAACATCAAGGCTCAGAAGACCCTGATGCGCGCCTTCTTTGAGAAATACGGCAAGCCCACCTGGTATGTGGACCGCCTGATCTACACCTTCCCCCTGCACATGGCGCTGAAGTTCAACACGCCGTTCCTGTGCTACGGTGAGAACGTGAGCTTCGAGTACGGCGGCAACGCGGACGAGGAGACCTACTCCGCCCGCGGCCAGATCGAGAACGGCGTGGCCGTGGGCTTCCCCGACGAGGAGCTGCTGAGCTACGGCGTCACCGAGAACGACCTTGCGCTGACCAAGGCCCCCACCGCCGAGGAGCTGGCCCGTCTGGATCCCTTCTACATGAGCTACTTCCTGCCCTGGAACAGCTACCAGAACTACATGCTGGCCAAGAGCCGCGGCTTCCACGACCTGACCCACGAGTGGGATCGCACCCACCATGCGGAGAACTTCGACCAGATCGACAGCCCCGCCTACCTGGTGCACAGCTGGCTGAAGTATCCCAAGTTCGGCCACGCCGCCGCCACCGACTACACCGCCCGCTACATCCGCTACGGCATGATGACCCGCGAGGAGGCCATCCCCATCATCAAGCAGCGTGACGGCGCGCTGGACCCCCGCAGCGTGCGGGAGTTCTGCCAGTTCTGCGGCTACTCCGAGAGCGAGTTCTGGGCCATCATCGACAAGTTCTACAACACCGACCTGTTCTACAAGGACCAGTTCGGCCGCTGGATGCTGAAGGAGCCCATCTGGGAGGAGAAGTGAGCTTCATCTCTCGGTTTTCTCGCATCCACACATTCAAACAATAAACAAACTGCCCCCATCGCCGCTGTGTGCGGGATGGGGGCAGTTTTTCTTTTTGATCCAGGTTCAATTCGGGCGGCCGCTCCGCCCCTTCTTCTCCTTGCGGCGCACCACCAGCCGCAGGAAGGCATACCCGGCCACCGCCAGTACGCCCACGAACAGCCCGCGCTGCAGCAGATGCACCGCCCCTGCGGGCAGCACGTCGCTCCATGTGTCGATGTAGTCGTGCCCATCGATCCAGGCGCTGAACACCGCGAAGAAGGACAGGATGCCCAGCGAGGTGTCCATGCGGCGGGACTCCCTGCGGTCGATCAGGTCGCATTTGGTCTCGAACACCAGCTTCATGTGATCCAGGTTGCGCTGCATCCAGGCAAGCTGCTGATCCAGCTGGAAGGCGTCCCGCAGCATCTGGATGGACTTCTGGGAGGTGGGGTAGTTCACCTGGATGTTCCAGAAGTCGATGGTGCTGGAATAATCGTCGTAAATGGTGTCCACCTTGCTCAGGAATTCCACCGGCGAGGTGACCTCCTCGCTGAACAGCCGCACGATGCTCTGATCCGCAATGTGGATGGCGGCCTCCTCCATCAGGATCAGCTCAATGTAGAACAGCGCCACCGATTCCTCAAAGATGCGATCCTTCACCGCGCAGGACAGGTCGGGGCAGAACTGCAGCACAGTGGTGGTGTAGGCGCACAGAAACGCCCGGTCGTACTGCCCCATGCCGGTCTCGGACTCCACCGCCGCCAGAATGTCCGTGTCGATGATGCGGCCGAAGTTCTCGCCGTCCGGGTAGATGGTCTCGGAGGCCAGCAGGGACGCGATCTGGCTGTCGGACAGGCAGCTTTTCGGCTGGGGCACGGTCACCAGGATCTTGGCGGTGCCCCGCTTGATGATGTGGAACTCCCGGTTCAGCCAGTCGTACAGGTTCTCCCGCTCCCCATCGCGCACCACCAGCAGCTGGTTGCGCGCCACGTTGTCCATCAGGTGGCTCAGCAGGAAGGGCGCCGCCAGCGCAAACAGGGTCAGTACCGCGCAGCCGCTCTCGGCGTCCACCGACAGGTACAGTTCCACCAGTCCGGGCTGGCCGATGGACTCGCCAGTCTGCCGGTACTGCTCCAGCGTGATCTCGTCGGTGAGCTGCACCTCCACCCGGCCAAGGCTGTACCGGCGGATGCGCCGCTTGAAGCTTGCCAGATCGTCCACGTTGCCCCGCTCGGAGGGGATGCCCGACTCGTAGTAGGTGCGGAATTCCAGCGCCCGCAGCAGTTCCTGCATGGTGCTGCCGGCCTCCCGTCCGCCGCCGCAGGCCGCGAGGGTCTGTTTGCTGTACTGCACCGGCACCGACACATACACGTCCGGGATCACCGCCCACTCGGTCTTGCGGGCGGCGGTCATCTCCCGCAGCAGGTCGTTGTACAGCAGCTCATGGCGGTAGGGGGTCTCCTGCACATAGTACAGGCAGTCCCCGGCGGTGTGCTCGCCGTAGTGGGCCATGCTCATCCAGCGCTGATACCGCCAGAAGGCGTCCGCGTCCGGCTCCACCAGCAGGGCTTCGGCCACGGCGGTGTCATCCCGCTCAAACCAGGCGGAGTCCCAGCCTTGCCCCACCCGCAGCCCCGGCACAAGGCGGGGGCGGGCGCTCTCGTCCTCCGGAAGCTCCGGGCAGCCTGCGGCAGGCACCAGCAGGCGCAGCACTTCGCCGGGGCAGGCAGTGGCTCTGCCCGCCCGGTGGATCACCAGATGATAGCCCTCCTCGATGGGCTCCACGGTGAAGTTCCGCCGGCGGTACAGCTCCAGCGAACCCTCGTTGGACACGTCGCTGACCATCGTACAGTCGTCAAATTCATTCAGATACAGATCCACAAGGCCGCCGGCCAGCCCCCGGCGCTGCAGGTCAGGGCGCACCGCCACCGACAAAAGGAACAGCATCCGTCCGTCCAGCGTTTCCAGCCGGCCGTGCAGCTCACTGCGGTAGGGCAGTTCCAGACGCCCGTCCTCCCATCGCCCGCCGAACACATCGGCAAACCGTGCCGGGTCGCCCTGCTTCAGTGCCCCGTAGTCGAACACCAGCGTGAAGGCCGCCAGCGCATCGCCCTGCCACACGCCCCGGCACAGCCCACCCTCCAGGCAGGTGCGCACCGACGGGGTGAACCGGCGGCGCATCTCCGCAAGGCGGGTCTCCCCGTCCGGAAACAGGGCCGCATAATAATGATCCTCCGCAAAGCAGGTGCAGAACAGCTCCATCACCGCGTCGGTGTGGGTGCTTTGCAGGGTACACAGGGTCAGCTCCATGGCGTCGTTTTCCTCCCGTTTCACAGGTGTTCTTCTGGGAACAGTATAGTGCAAGCCGGGGCGAATGTCCATTTCCCCGCAAAAAACGCAGGCCGCACCGGGACTCCGGCACGGCCTGCGGCTTATGTTACAGTGTGGGAACAGAGGTCAGGGCTTAGTCGTCGTCCGCGGCGTTGGTGCCCAGCTTCTTGGCCTCCTCGATGACCTTGCCCTCCAGGTTGCTGGGCAGGGTCTCGTAGCGCACGAACTCGAACTCGAAGTGGCCGCGACCCTGAGTCAGCTGGCGCATGAAGGTGGTGAAGTCCTGCATCTCGGCCACGGGGACCTCGGCCTCGACGACCTGCATGCCGTCCTCGTCGGGGCTCATGCCCAGAACGCGGCCACGGCGCTTGGTCACGTCGCCCATGATGTCACCGGTGTTGTCAGCGGGAACGTGGGCCTTCAGGCTGCCCACAGGCTCCAGCAGAACGGGGCCGGCCTCAGGCAGAGCGGCCTTGTAAGCCAGCTTGGCGGCCATGATAAAGGCCATTTCGCTGGAGTCAACGGGGTGGTAGCTGCCGTCCAGCAGGGTGGCCTTCAGGCCGACCACAGGGTAACCAGCCAGCACGCCGTGGGCAGCGGCCATGCGCAGGCCCTTCTCAACGGCGGGGAAGTAGTTCTTGGGCACGCTGCCGCCGAACACGTTCTCCTCAAAGACCAGCTCCTCGCTGTCGCAGGGCTCGAACTCGATCCACACGTCACCGAACTGGCCGTGGCCGCCGGTCTGCTTCTTGTGGCGACCCTGTGCCTTGCACTTCTTGCGCACGGACTCACGGTACGCAACACGGGGCTGCTCCAGAGTGACCTCAACGCCGAACTTGGCCTTCAGGCGGGCGCAGACCACGTCCAGATGCTGCTCGCCCAGGCCGCTCAGGACCTGCTGGGCAGTCTCGCTGTCAACGCGGAAGGAAATGGTGGGATCCTCCTCGATCAGACGGGCCAGGGAGGTGCCGATCTTGCCCTCGTCGCCCTTCTTGGCAACGGTCAGGGCCATGCTGAAGGTGGGCTTGGGGAACGCGACGCCGGGCATGGAGACCACGCGGGCGGGATCGCACAGGGTATCGCCGGTCTTGGCGCTGGCCAGCTTGGTGATAACGCCGATGTCACCGGCGTTCAGCTCAGTCACGTCGGTCTGCTTCTTGCCGCGCACGGTCACCAGCTTGCCCATACGCTCGGCCTCGCCGGTGGTGGCGTTGACCAGGTTGGCAGAGCCGGTCAGCTTGCCGCTCAGCACTTTGACGTAGCTCATCTTGCCCACGAAGGGATCGGCCACGGTCTTGAAGACGTAGGCGCAGGCGGGCTCCTCCAGCTCACAGGCCACCTCAACGGGGTTGCCCTCGCGGTCGGTACCGACCAGAGCGTTGTCGTAGTGGGGGCTGGGCAGCAGCTGCTGCATGTTGTACAGCAGCATATCCAGGGCCTGCATGTTCAGGGCGCTGCCGCAGAACACGGGGGTGATGATGCCTTCCTTAACGCCGATGCGCATGCCCTCGACGATCTCCTCGGTGGTGAAAGCCTCGCCGCCGAAGAACTTCTCCATCAGCTCATCGCTGGTCTCGGCGATGGCCTCGCTCATGGCCTCGACCAGACCGTCGAAGCGGTGGCCCATGTTGGGCAGCTCGACCTGCACCTGCTTGCCGCCCTCGTACTTGAAGGCCTTCTGGCTGAACAGGTTGACGTAAACGACGGTGCCGTCGTCCAGGCGGGCAGGCACGACGCAGGGGCAGACGCTGGAGCCGAACTTGACCTTCAGGTCCTCCAGGATCTTATAGAAATCCGCATTCTCCAGGTCCATCTTGCTGACGAAGATCATACGGCTCTTGCCGTACTTCTCGGCCAGCTTGAAGGCCTTCTCGGCGCCAACGGCAACGCCGGAGCGGGCGGACACGGTGATCAGAACGTTCTCAGCTGCGGCAATGCCCTCGTACAGGCCGGCCTCAAAATCGAACAGGCCGGGCACGTCGATCAGGTTGAACTTGTAGTTGTTGTATTCGACGGGAGCAACAGCAGAGGACAGCGAGGCATGGCGCTTGGCCTCTTCGGGGTCGAAATCACAAACGGTGTTGCCGTCTTCCACACGGCCCATGCGCTCCAGGGCGCCGGTCATGTACAGAAGGGCTTCAACCAGAGTGGTCTTGCCGCAGCCGCCGTGGCCGGCGACCAGGATGTTGCGGATGTTTGTTTTGGCGTAGCTCATTTCTCTCTTACCTCTCCTCTACCGGCAGATTGGGCCGCCTTGCCCGGGACCCGGTAGCAAATCATACAAAAATAATAGCACATCTCTCGGCGTTTTTAAAGGTTGTGTTGTGAAAAGATTGCCAGTTCCGTGAAGAAATTTCGGAAAAATGTTTGTACATTTTGCCAGATTCGTTCACAATCATTAATTTGCACATATTTTGTGCAAATCAGGTCCGTTACTGCACCCCGTTCCAGCGGTCGCGCATACTGGCCTCGTCCGGGTCGTAGACGATGCCCTCCCGGCGCTGCAGATACATCTCGCCGAACTGATGGCCGATCTTCTCCAGCTCGCTGAACACCAGCCGGATGCCCTCGGCGCTGTCCTGCCAGGTGTCCCGGGTGATGCACTCGATGTCCTGGGGGCAGAGCAGGAACTCGGTGTCCGGGTAGAAGAACTGATAATACATATAGGCCCGCCGGGCATGCAGGGATTTGCACACCAGAATGGCCCGTTTGATCTCAAGGCCCGCCGCATCGGTCACCCGCCGGGAAAAACGGGCGTTGTCCCAGGTGGACACGGCCCGGTCCTCCCGCAGGAAGGCATCCGGGGCCACCCCGTTTTTCACGCACACATCCCGCAGAAATTCCCACTCGGTGGCGTAGGGGCCGGGGTAGCGGTCGGCGTGGGTCTGAGCGCCGATGAATCGCCCGTCGTGCACACTGTACCGCCCCGAGGGCAGGATGAGCGGCGCATATCCCGCCCGCCACAGGGCGGCAGCCCGCTCGCCCACCTCCGGGTAGGCACCGCCGGTGATGAAGAGGATGTCCGCCGCCGCGGGCTCATCCTCCATAAAAACGTAACGGCCGATCTCGGCCAATGGCTCATGCATGGCGCTCCTCCTTTTTGGATCCCTTGCGAAAAAAGGGGCCGGGCCTCGCGGCCCGGCCCCTTCGTGTTTCCGGTGGTTTACTTCTGGGCAGGCTTGTAGCTGTCCTTCAGGATGACGATGCGGTTGTACACGCCGGGGTTCTTGGAGTCCGGGGTAAAGTAACCCATGCGCACGAACTGGAACTTCTCGCCGGGCTTGGCATCGGCCAGGGCGGCCTCCAGCTTGGCGTGGGGCATGACCACCACGCTCTCGGGGTTCAGGTAATCCTTGTAATCGGAGCCCTCGGGGATGCCGTTCATGTTGGCCTCGGTGAACAGGTTGTTGTACAGGCGCACCTCGGCGTCCACAGCGGAGTGGGCGCTGACCCAGTGGATGGTGCCCTTGATCTTGCGGCCGTCCACGGGGTTGCCGTTGCCGCTCTCCAGGTCGGCGGTGCAGTGGATGGCGGTGACCTCGCCGTTCTCGTCCTGGTCCACGCCGGTGCACTTGACGATGTAAGCGCCCATCAGGCGGACCTCACCGCCCACAGTCAGGCGCTTGAACTTCGGGGGAGGCACCAGAGCGAAGTCGCTCTTGTCGATCCACACTTCGCCGCTGAACTCCACCGGGCGCACACTGTCGTCGCCGGCATCCCGGTTGGGGTTTTTGGCCACGTCGAAGGTATAGGTCTTGCCGGCGGGGTAGTTGTCGATGATAATCTTCACGGGGTCCAGCACAGCCATGCGGCGGGCAGCGCCCAGCTCCAGCTCGGCGCGCATGCAGGCCTCCAGCTGGCGCATGTCCACCAGGCTGTCTGCCTTGGCGATGCCGGCGCCCTGCACGAAGGAGAAGATGGCGGTGGGGCTGTAGCCGCGGCGGCGCAGGCCGCACAGGGTGGGCATACGGGGGTCGTCC
>JAFUQL010000145.1 GCA_017472375.1 Oscillospiraceae bacterium
GGTGCGCTGCATGCTCTCCCGCATGATGCTTTCCGGCGCAAACTTCCTCATGCTGGACCAGCCCACCAACCACCTGGATCTGGAGTCCATCACCGCCGTCAACAACGCGCTGATCAACTTCCCCGGCAACGTGATCTTCACCAGCCAGGACCATCAGTTCGTAACCACCATTGCAGACCGCATTATTGAGATCAAGGATGACGGCACCATCGCCGACTACCTGTGCAGCTACGAGGATTACCTCGAGCGTACCCGCAACGAGCGGTAAGAATGAAATAGAAACCGCCCGGCAGAGCCAAAGCCTCTGCCGGGCGGTTCTTGATGCTTGGCCTGTCTGCCGGACAGGCTTTTTTTGCTTACATATCCTCAATGTATTTCGCAGCCTGCATGGCGGCGATCGCGCCGTCAGCGGCGGCGGTGATCACCTGGCGCAGGCTCTTCACCCGCACGTCGCCGGCGGCAAATACGCCGGGCACGGCGGTGTGCATGTCCTCATCCGTGCGGATGTATCCGCGTTCCAGCGGCAGATGCCCTTCAAAGAGCGCGGTGTTGGGCTCGTAGCCGACGAAGCCGAACAGGCCGAACATGCCGTCCTTCTCATCGGCGCGGATGACGGTCTGCTCGCCGGTGATCACGTTGCGGACGGTCATTTCATTCAGCACGTCGACACCGTTCACCTTTTCCACCACGGTGTTCCACAGGAAGGAGATCTTCTCGTTGGCGAAGGCCTTTTCCTGGATGCTGCGGACGGCACGCAGCTGATCCCGGCGGTGGATGATGGTGACCTTGCGGGCGAAGCGGGTGAGATAGATGGCCTCCTCCACGGCGCTGTCGCCGCCGCCGACCACATAGACCTCCAGGCCGCGGAAGAAGGCACCGTCGCAGGTGGCGCAGAAGGAGATGCCGCGCCCGGTGAATTCAGCTTCATTTTCACAGCCGATGGGCTTGGGGTGCGCGCCGGTGGCGATGATGACGGTCTTTGCGCAGTATTCGCCCTTCATGCCGGTCAGGCGCTTTTCGCTGCCGGAAAGGTCCACGGCGGTGATCGTGTCATAAGCGTGCTCCACGCCGAATTTGTCGGCCTGCTTCGCCATGCGCTCGGTCAGGGAGAAGCCGTTTTCGCCCTCCAGGAGCTGGCCGGGGTAGTTTTCAATTTCGTCCGTCAGGGTGATCTGGCCGCCGGGCATGGCCTTTTCGATCAGCAGCGTCTTCAGGCAGGCGCGGCCTGCGTACAGCGCGGCGGACAGGCCGGCGGGGCCCGCGCCGAGGATGATTACGTCATAGCACATAAGTGGGCTCCTTTCAGTCTTCGTTGCTTTCCGGCCAGCCGAGCTGGGCCAGCGTGCCCTCGGCCTGGCGGATGAGGTCGTCAATATCGACCATGCTGCGCTTGTGCTGTGCCAGCAGCGCTTTTTGCTCCTTGGGGGCCAGCTGCTCCAGCTGCAGCCGCAGGGAGGCGCTGCGCAGGGCGCTTTCCACCTCCGGCAGCGCCAGCAGCGTCCGCAGGGTGACCTTGGCGTCTTCCTCCAGCATCAGCTGGCTGAATTTTGCATGCAGGTCGTCGTAATGCTGGTTTTCCAGCCGCTGGATTTTCCCGGCGGCGGACTTCATTATGCGGCGGATGCGATCCTGCCGCCAGTTGTCGGCCAGCTCCGGGGCCACGATGGGCAGGGAAATGGCCTCTGCCCTGTGCAGACCCTCGGCGACGGCGGATTGCAGGATGCGCTGGATCGCGCCCAGATCCGCAGGGTTGCGCCAGGGGGCGGGCATGCCGTGCTGGCGCACTTCCCGCAGAAAGTCATCCACCGGCTGCTTGCGCACCATGGCGTCCATGGGGGCGAAGCGGGCTGCGTCCTCGTAGGCGGCGTGGTAGAGAAGCAGCACCGGCGTGCCGACGGCCAGGCAGGCCATGGCGCAGTGCAGCCGCCGGGTGAAGACCATCTCCGCCGAGGCGTATTGGGCGAGCAGGGCTTTGGCATCAGCCATGCGCCGGTCAAAATCGGGGGAGGGGGAGGTCAGGGCATGGGTGAGAACGGTCACATCCTTGCGGAAGCTGCGGATGGCTGCGACAACCTCCTCCGGCACATCGCAGCAGACGACGCCGCTGCGCTTTTGTGCAGGATGTTCCAGCGTCAGCGTCAGGCAGCCGGTCAGCGTGTGGGGGACGTTCAGCTTTGCCAGCCGGTTTGCGGTGCGGACGTCTCTGGCACCAATGGGGGCAAAGGCCTTCAGGGACTCCAGCCCCACGCCGTCCAGCGTGGAGATGGGCAGCCCCCAGGCGTCCTCCTCGGAGATATGAACGCCCACGCACACCGGCGCAATGTGCTTTTCCGGCGGCCAGTGCGCGGAGGAGCGCAGCGCGAGCCCGGGGGTAAGCAGCACCAGCCGGTCATCGTCTTTCAGACCGGGCAGGGGCGCGTCCAGGGCGTCAGCATCCAGGATGTGATCCACCCGGGGAAGCTGCTGCAGGGCTGCCAGCGCAACCAGATCGTCACCGGCGTTGTCCGTCTCGGGCCGCCAGGTCAGGCCATAATAGATCATCGTACTCCACCTCAGTTGGCGTATTTGTCGATGTATTCCTCCAGGCACAGCTTTTCATCCCGCATGATGAGGGAATGGGTGGTGCCGACGTAGCGGATATGCCAGGGTTCATGGGAAATCTTGGTGATAGCGGTTTTATCCGCCGGATAGCGGAGGATGAAGCCGTATTCCCAGCAGTGCTGGGCGAGCCAGACGGATTGCTTGGTGGCCCCGAAGGAGGGCTCACCGGTCACTGCCAGATCAAAGGCCAGCCCGGTGTGATGCTCGCTGGAGCCGGGGTCGGCAACCGTCTGGCGCACCTTGGCCCGTGCCTGCACGCCGGTCATGCCCTCCTGGCGGTAGGCATACACCCGCTGGTCGAACAGCTCCTGCTGATAGGCGATGGAGCGGTAGCCGGCATTGACCTGCCACTTCTTCAGCCCCTCTGCCTGGGCGGCCCGGATCATCGCCTGCAGCGCGTCCACGGCATATTTTTCGCCCAGGATCTCGCTGCCCTTGACCGTCACAATATCGGGATCACAGTAATCACGCATGTTGACCAGACAGACGGTCTGATAATTGTCGGGGATGTAGTTGTCGTCATTGACGAGGATGGGGTAGCCGTTGGCCATCAGACCGGGCACCAGATTGGGATCGGGGGTTGGGGTGGTCACGACCGGGTGGGCAGCGTCGGAGAAGAGGACTGCGCCCGTGGCCGGGCCGTAGATGCCGTCGTCTGCAAGGCCGTGCTGCTGCTGGAACAGCTTGACGGCGGACTTTGTGCCGGGGCCGGTCAGGCCGTCCACCGTGCCGGTGTAATAGCCCAGATCCTTCAGCCGCTGCTGCACCGCGCCGATGGAGGTGGTGTCCACAGTCGGGGCGGGGGTGGCGGTGGGCGCGGGGGTCACGGCGGGCTTGGCGGCGGCGGAATAGAGCACCTCCCGGGTCTCTGCACCGACGATGCCGTCGGGCTGCAGGCTGTTCTGCTGCTGGAACAGGGTGACGGCGGTGCGGGTGCCGGGGCCGAACTGACCGTCCAGGGAGCCGGTGTAGTAGCCCA
>JAFUQL010000146.1 GCA_017472375.1 Oscillospiraceae bacterium
AGCCCGAGCTGAAGTGCCTGCTGGAGAACGTGGACGTGGACGGCACACCGCGCCTGTACTACACCGAGGGCCGCACCGTCAACCCCGGCCACGACATCGAGGGCGCCTGGTTCCTGCTGGAGCACGCCAAGCGCACCGGTGACACCGAGCTGGTGGGCAAGGCTGCCCAGATCTTCGACTGGGCCATTGAGGCCGGCTGGGACAAGGAGTACGGCGGCCTGCTGTACTTCATCGACTGCCTGGGCCTGCCCCCTGAGGCCTACGAGCACGACATGAAGCTGTGGTGGCCCCACAACGAGATCCTCATCGCCAGCATGATGCTGTACCGGGATACCCAGGACGAGAAGTATCTGGACTGGTTTGACCGGACGCTGGACTACTGCAAGGAGCACTTCTCCGACCGGGAGTACGTCGAGTGGTACGGCTATCTGCGCCGGGACGGCAAGCCCACCATGCCCAGCACCAAGGGCAGTACCTTCAAGGGCCCCTTCCACCTGCCCCGTATGCTCATCATGGTGGATCAGCTCATCGGCGAGATCCTGGCTGAGGACTGAGCCCCGAAACACAAACAAAACATAAGGAGGTCGCACCCCATGCTGAAGATCCTTCGCGCTGCGGACTACGCGGATATGAGCCGCAAGGCCGCCAACCTCATCTCGGCTCAGATCATTCTGAAGCCCGACTGTGTGCTGGGCCTTGCCACCGGCTCCAGCCCTCTGGGCATCTACAAGAAGCTCATTGAGTGGAACGCCAAGGGCGATCTGGACTTCTCCGCGGTGCGCACCGTGAACCTGGACGAGTACCTGGGCCTGCCCAAGTGCAGCGACCAGAGCTACTACTACTTCATGCACTCGAATCTGTTCGACCATGTGAACCTGCCCGCCGGCGCCACCAACCTGCCCAATGGGCGGGCCAGCAATATGGCCGACGAGTGCGCCCGCTACGATGCACTGATCGAACGCCTGGGCGGCGTGGACCTGCAGCTTCTGGGCATCGGCCACGATGGGCACATCGGCTTCAACGAGCCCTGCGGCGAGTTCCCCAAGGGCACCCACATCGTGGAGCTGGCCGAGGAGACCATCGAGGCCAACAAGCGGTTCTTTGCCAGCAAGGAGGACGTGCCCCGCAAGGCCATCACCATGGGCATCGGCACCATCATGGCCGCCCGCAAGGTGGTCCTGGTGGCCAGCGGCGTGGACAAGGCCGAGATCGTGAAGAAGGCCTTCTTCGGCCCCATCACCCCGGAGGTGCCCGCCTCCATCCTGCAGCTGCACCCCAATGCCGTGGTGGTGGCCGACGAGGCCGCCCTGAGCCTGGTGTGAGCGGTATAAAACGCGAAACAGCGAAGAAATACAAACAGCGCACCCCCGCCGCCGGCGGGGGTGCGCTTGCTTTTTGCACCGATCAGGCAAGGCCCGTGAAAAAAGCCCTCCTGCACCGCGGAAAGGCTTTTTTTTGTGGGAGGTTATTCGTAGCGGAGCGCCTCAATGGGGTCCAGCTTGGCGGCCTTGTTGGCCGGATAGTAGCCGAAGAACAGGCCAATGCCCATGGAGAAGCCCACTGCCAGCAGGATGGACTCCACACTGGCCCGGGCCGGGAAGCCCATCAGGTCGGCGGCCACCGCGCCCAGGCCCACGCCCACGGCCACGCCCAGCAGACCGCCGATCAGGCAGATGACCACGGCCTCCACGATGAACTGCAGCCGGATGGCGCTGCCCGGCGCACCCAGCGCCTTGCGGATGCCGATCTCCCTTGTGCGCTCGGTGATGCTCACCAGCATGATGTTCATCACGCCGATGCCGCCCACCAGCAGGCTGATGGCTGCGATGGCGCTGATGGCAAGCTGGACGGTGCCCAGCATCTCGGTCATGGTCTCCAGCAGGCTGGACAGGCTGGAGGTCTCCACCGTGTAGCTGTCGTTGCGGGTGTAGTAGCTGGCGAAGAACCGCTCGGTCTCGCTGATGAACAGCTCCTGGTCTTCCACCGTGCCGCCCACCACCGTGAAGCTCTGATAGCCCGCGTCCGAGCCGTTCACCGCCTTGGCGGTGCCCAGCGGCACATACATGGTGGTGATGACCTCGTCGCTGGCGGCGGTCAGGCTGACGATGCCGGTCTCCTCCTCATCGTAGCGGTAGACGCCCAGAATGTACCAGGTGGACAGGCTGCCGCCCACGCTCATCTGGAAGGACTGCCCCACTGCGTTCACAGCGCTCACCGTGCCGCCGAAGGCATCCTCCACGAACTGGTCGCTGACCAGCGCCACCCGGCGGCCGCCGTCGCTGTCGGCGGGCAGACGCCCATAGAGCAGCTCCAACTCCTCGGTGAGGTAGTATTCCTCGTTGACGCCGGTGGCGGTCACGGTGGCGCTGCCGGCAGCGCTCTCCACCGTGCCGCTGCCCAGGCTCTCGGTCAGCTCGATGGCGCCCACCATCGAGCCGAAGGCCGCCCGGTACTCCGCGATCATCTCGTCAGTCATCAGGTCGTCTGCACCGGGGGTGCTGGGGGCGAACATCCGCACGCGGGCACCGCCCGCGCTCTCGTCGTCGCTGCTCTTCTGGGTCAGGGAGACGGTCAGATTGCTGGCACCCAGGCCGGACATGCTGTCGTTCAGGCTGCCGGTCAGGCTCTCGCCCACCGTCATGATGGCGATCACCGAGCCGATGCCGATGATGATGCCCAGCATGGTCAGCAGAGCGCGCATCTTGTTGGCCCGCAGGCTGCCCAGGGCAAGGCGTACGTTCTCAAACATAGCGCACCTCCCGTCCCCTGCGCTCGTCCACGATGTTTCCGTCCATCAGGGTCAGGATGCGGGGGCACTCCTCCGCCAGCGCCTGACTGTGGGTGATCAGCAGGATGGTCTTGCCGTGGTTCCGGTTCAGGTCGTGGAAGATGTCCATCACGGTGCGGCTGGTGGCAGAATCCAGTGCGCCGGTGGGCTCGTCGGCCAGCAGAATGGCCGGATCATTGGCCATGGCGCGGGCGATGGCCACGCGCTGCTTCTGGCCGCCGGACAGCTCGTTGGGCTGGTGCTTGGCCCGGTCGGCCATGCCCACCATGCTCAGCAGCTCCATGGCCCGCCGGGTGCGCTCCTTCTGGGGGACATGCCCGTACAGCATGGGCAGTTCCACGTTTTTCAGGGCGGTGGTGCGGCCGATCAGGTTGAAGGTCTGGAACACGAATCCGATCTTTTTGTTGCGGATCTCGCTCATCACCCGGTCGGGCTGGTCCTGCACGTCCAGTCCATCCAGCCAGTAGCGGCCGGCGGATGGGCGGTCCAGTGCGCCGATGATGTTCATCAGGGTGGACTTGCCTGAACCGGATTCGCCTACGATGGCCACAAAGTCGCCCCGCTTTACGGTCAGGTCGATGCCGTGCAGCACCTCCAGTTCGTTCTCTTTGCCCTCGAAGTACCGCTTGGTGATGCCCTCCATGCGGATGACCTCCTGGGAGCGGTCAAAGGCGGACTCGGCCGCGCTGCGGATCTGCTGCGCGCGGTCCATATCACATACCTCCGCGGCCGCCGCCCTGGGGACGGTCACCGCCGCCGGAGGGCATTCCGCCGCCGCCCATATTGCCGCCGGGCATGGCGGCTGCACCGCCGCCCATGTCGCCCATCATACCGCCCATCATGCCGCCGCCCATCATGGCGCTCATGTCGTCGGTGGTCTCGATGCTGTCGTCGGTGGCGGAGGCGCGGATCTCCATGCCCTCGGTCAGCGCGTCGCCGGAGATCTCGATGTAGTAGTCGTTCTCGGCGCCGGTGGTCACGGTCACCGGCTCAAAGGTGGCGTCCACACCCTCGCCGCCGGTCTTGACCATGACGTACTTGCTGCCGTCCTCATTGGTGCCCACCGCGTCGTAAGGCACGGTGAACACGTCGTCGGTGGTGGACTGGATGATCTCCACCTTGGCGTTCATGCCGATGAGCAGCCCATGGCTGCCGCCGTTCACGGTGACCTCAGCGGAGAAGCCGCCGGAGTCGCCGCCCATCATGCCGCCCTCTGCGCCGCTGGCGGTGGGGGAGAGCTGGCTCAGGGTGCCGCTGATCTCCTCCTCGGTGGCGTCACTGGTGATGCGGGCGGTCATGCCCAGCTCCACGCTGGGCACGTCGGCCTCCTCAATGGAGATGGAGATCTTCAGGGCCTCGGTGTCCTGCACGGTGGCCACGGTGCCGCTGCACAGGCTGCCCACGGTGGCGTTCAGGCTGGTGACGGTGCCGCTGGTCTCGGCCCGCAGGGTGCACTCCTCCAGCTGGTCGATGAGATCCTGCAGGTCGTCGCTGTCGCCGCTCTCGGCCAGCGCCTCTCGGGCATCCTCCAGGGCCTCGGCAGCGGTCTCCACCTGGGCCTCGGCCTTTTCAAGGGCGGTCTGGCTCTGCTCCCAGGCGGTCACGGCGGCGTTCTTGGCGCTCAGTGCCTCGGTGTAGCCGCTCTCGGTCTGGGCGGTCTTGAGCTCGGTCGCAGCGGTCTTCTGGGTGGCCTGTGCGGCGGTGTAGCTGCTCTCGGCGGCGGCCGCAGCGGCCTGGGCGCTCTCGAGGTCGGTCTGGGCGCTGAGCCCCTCGGCCTCCAGCGTGGTCACCTTGGCGGTGGCGGCGGCGAGGGCCTCCTCCAGCGCGGTGAGGTCGGCCTCAGGGTCAGCGGCGGCGGCGTCCAGTGCGGCCTGGGCATCCGCCTGCGCGGTGCGTGCGGTGTTCAGCGCGGTCTGGATGGCGGCAATGTCGCTCTGGGCCTCGCCCCGGGCGGTCAGCGCCCGGTTGTAATTGGCCAGCGCCTGCTCCAGCGCGGCGTCTGCGGCGGTGGCCTGCTCCTCAAACCAGGTGATGCTGTTCATGGCTCTGCTCAGCACGTCCCACGAAGCGCGATACTCGGCTTCCAGCTCGTCCTCGGTGGCCACGGCCTCGTCATAAGCCTCCACGGCGTCGTTGTAGTTCTCCAGCGCCTTGTCGTAGCTCTCCTGCAGGCGCTCGTCCGAGTCGCTCAGGCTCTCCCGGGCGCGCTCAATCTGCTTTTCCAGCTCGGCGGTGTCCAGCGTGCAGATCACATCGCCGGCCTCCACCCGGTCGCCCACCTGTACGGCCACCGACTTGACGGTGTACTTCAGGTCGGTGGTAACGCTGGAAACGTTGGCGCTCTCCACCGTGCCGGTGGCGCTCACCGAGTTCTCCAGCGTGGTCTTGCGCAGGGTGGTGGTGCGCACAAAGGTGATGCCCTCGCTCATCTCCGCCATGGCGGCGCGGGCGGGCAGGACGCGGACGGCGACAAAGATGCCCGCCGCCAGCAGCACCGCCAGCAGGATGAACAGTTTCTTGTGACGCCCGATGAAGGCGGTGGCCCGCGCAAGGATGCCGGCGGGCTTGGCGTTTGTTTCGTTCATGTCAGGTCCCCCTATTCGGATGATCGGATGATTCACTGTGAACCATTGTGGGGCAGGGATGTGGATAATTTGTGAAACAGGCCGCAAAAGTCTGTGAAATCCCATAAAAAAAGCACCCCGCCGCAAAATGCGGCGGG
>JAFUQL010000147.1 GCA_017472375.1 Oscillospiraceae bacterium
AAAAAACAAGCCCGCACCCCTTCGGGGTGCAGGCTTGTTTTGGTTGGGCTGGCAGGGGCCAGAAAAGCTCATGCTGATGCATGACCTTTTGGGGCCTTGCGCTTTTTGGGCGCAAGGCCCAGACGGGCGCGAAAGGCTCCCCCGGAGCCTTCCTTCTCCGCCCGTCACCCACGTCTGGCTTCGACCCCTGCCCGCTTCGAAAAAAACAAGCCCGCACCCCTTCGGGGTGCGGGCTTGTTTTGGTTGGGCTGGCAGGGGTCGAACCTGCGATGTGGGAGTCAAAGTCCCATGCCTTACCGTTTGGCGACAGCCCAATAAATGGAAAAGAGCGGACTTTGCAAGCAAAATCCGCTCTTCTCCTGTGGGGTGCCCAGAGGGAATCGAACCCTCGGCCTCCAGAGCCACAATCTGGCGCGCTAACCAACTGCGCTATGGGCACCACATCTGGTGCGCCCGAAGGGACTCGAACCCCCGGCCCACTGCTTAGAAGGCAGTTGCTCTATCCGGCTGAGCTACGGGCGCATACAAGTTCTCATTTATTCGGGACACGCTGCATGAGTTATTATATCCGTTCTCCTGGCATTTGTCAATGCTTTACTAAAAATATTTTTTTGTTTTTGCATATCGGCCACACCGGCCATAAAAAATACCGCCCCTCGCCCTGGGGCGAAGCGCGGTTTCGATGTTCGCTGTTCGAGTTACTTCTCGTTCAGCTTCTGCTTCATGCGGCTGCTGGCCTTGAAGCCGGGAGCACTGGTGGACTCCAGATGAGTGCTGGTCTTGGTCTTGGGATTGGTGAACTCCTTGGCCTTGCGGGTGCGCATCTCAAAACGGCCAAAGCCCGCGATGGTGACCTTCTCATTGCGCTTCAGGCACTCGGTGATGGTGCCGAACACGCCGTCCATCACCTGCTCCACAGTTGCCTCAGACAGCTCGGTCTTGGCAGCCACGGCAGTGATCATCTGCGATCTCGTCATTTTATTTTTACCCCTTCCATCCACACAAAACTATGTAGTGTGCACGCTTGCCACAATGCGGGTCAAAAGCAATAACCCCCGCACGGGTTTTAAAGCATAGTTATTGTATCTTATATTTATCGTTCTGTCAATAATTTTTTGGCTTTTTCAAGCAAATTGCGCCGCCAACTGTTTTTCTGACGAATACAGTTTTTTCGACATTTTTCTTCAAAAACAGCTCTGTTAATCGTTCATTTTATGATCGCAGGCTTCCCCTATGCTTTTGCGGGTGAAACATTTTTTCATAAAGCCGTCGCAATATTTTTCTCTTTTTCAGGTTTTTTTCCATTACGCACGAACAGCCGCACCCCAAAATCAGGGGTGCGGCTGCCATTTTTGCAAGGATTCTTTCAAAAACAAACGCTTTACAGGCTGCGCTTCCATGTATGGCGGCTGAACAGCACCAGCATGGGAAAGATCTCCAAACGGCCAAACAGCATATCCAGCGTCAGGATGATCTTGGAAAACGCGCTGTACCCGGCAAAGCTCAGGGTGGGGCCCACCTCGGCAAAGCCGGGGCCAATGTTGTTGAAGCAGGAGAACACCGCCGAAATGTTGGCCTCGATGGAGAATCCGTCCAGCGACACCAGCAGATAGCTGCCCATCAGCATCACACAGTAGGCAGTAACGTAGGCATTGGCGTTGCTCAGCACCCATTCGCTCACCGGCTCGCCGTTCACCTTTACCACCCGCACGGTGTTGGGGTGCAGCGAACGGCGCACACTGCGGTGCAGATTCTTCATCAGAAGCAGCACACGGGCCATCTTCAGGCCGCCGCCTGTACTGCCCGCGCAGGCGCCCAACAGCATCAGCATCAGCAGGATGCCTTTGGAAAAACTGGGCCACAGGTCAAAGTCGGTGGTGGCATAACCGGTGGTGGTCATAATGGTACTGACCTGGAAAGCCGCATGGCGCACCGTTTCCTCCAGTGTGGCGTACATGCTGCGGATGTTCCATGCGATGCCGGCGGTACTGAGGGCAAACACCCCCAGATACAGCCGCAGCTCCTCGTCCATCAGCGCGGCCGAGAAACGGCGCAGCACGATCATATAATACACGGTAAAGTTCACACCGAAGATCAGCATGAACACAGTGGTCACATTCTGGATATAGGGGCTGTAACTGGCCATGCTGTCCGCCTTGATGCCGAAGCCGCCGGTGCCGGCGGTGCCCAGCGCGGTACACACCGCATCAAACATGGGCATCCCGCCCGCCAGCAGGAACAGCAGGTTCACGATGGTCAGCACGATATACATACCGTACAGGATCTTGGTGGTCTGACCCATGCGGGGGGTCAGCTTGCCCACGCTGGGGCCGGGGCTCTCGGCGCGCAGCAGGTGCATGGTGTACCCACCGCCCGCCGGGGTGACCGCCAGCAGGAACACCAGAATGCCCATGCCGCCGATCCAATGGCTGGCGCTGCGCCACAAAAGCAGGCCCCGGCTCATGGCCTCCACATCGGTGAGGATGGATGCGCCGGTGGTGGTGAAACCGGACACCATTTCAAACAGGGCATCCACATAGCTGGGGATCTGCCCGCTGAACACAAAGGGCAGGCAGCCCAGTACCGACAGGGCGATCCAGGACAGAGATGTGGCAACAAAGCCCTCCTGCTCATAGAAGGCGCCCCGGGCGTTCCGCCCCCACAGGAACAGCGCCCCGCCCACCGCCAGCACGATGACCTCGGTGGCGAGGTAGGCCAGTGCCACGTCCGGCTCACCGTCCCACAGGGACAGCAGCATACCCGGCAGCATAAAACAGGCCTCCAGCAGCAGTGCGATGCCCACGATGCGGGCAATGCCTTTAAAATTCATACGACCGCTTCCCTTCTCCGCTCAGCGGGCAAAAATGTCATTCATCTGGCGGATGGGCGGCTGGATGTCCGAGGCCACCACGATGGCGGTGTCTCCCGGCTGGAACGCGGTGGAACCGTCCGGGATGACGGGCTCGCCCCGGCGGCTGACACTGGCCAGCAGGATGTTCTTGCGCAGGGGAATGTCCTTCAGAGGGATGCCGCAGTAGCGCACATTTTCATCCACCCGGAACTCCATGGCCTCGACCCGCTCGCCGGCCACCCGGTGCAGGGCCAGCATCTCGCCGGTCTGGTTGTACATGGCGCGCACATACCGCACGATGTGGGCACTGCACAGGTCTTTGGGCACCACCATGGTGCCCGCACCCATCTTCTCGAACATGGCAGTGTGTTCCATATGGGTGATCTGGGTGATGACCTTTTTCACGCCCAGCTGATTGGCGTACATGGACACGATCAGGTTCTCCTCGTCGCTGCCGGTCAGGGTCACCACCGCATCGGCGTGCTCGATGCCCTCGGTATCCAGCACCTTCTGAGAAGTGCCGTTGCCGTGGTAGACAGAGGCCTTGGGGAAGGCAGTGGCCAGCTCCACACAGCGGTCGTAGTTTTCTTCGATGATCTTCACGTTCATGCCGCCCGCCAGCAGCAGCTGGGTCAGGTAGAAGCCCACCCGGCCGCCGCCGATGACCAGCACGCTGTTCACCGGGTGGGTGCTGATCTTCAGGTTCTTCATAAAGCGGGCCAGCTTGTCGGCCTGCGCGGTCACATGGATGTGATCGCCCGGCTGGATGACGTAGCTGCCGTTGGGGATGACCGTCTCCTCGTCCCGGGTGACGGCGCACACCAGCACCTTGACCCCGACGATCTGGTTGAGCTGGTTCAGGGGCACCCCGGCCAGCTTGCTGTCTGCCCGCACCTCCAGCTCCACGATCTCCACCTTGCCCTTGGCAAAGGTATCCCGCCCCACAAAGGCAGGGATCTGCAGGGTGCGGTAGATCTCCTCGGCGGCGACCTTTTCCGGGTTCACCGTCATGGAGAGGCCCAGCTCTTCCCGCATGGCGAACTGCTGCTCGGTGTACTCAGGGTTGCGTACCCGGGCGATGGTGTGGATGGAGGGATTCATCTTACGGGCTGTCAGGCAGCACAGCAGATTCACCTCATCGGCGCTGGTGGCAGCGATGAGCAGATCCGCGCTCTCCACCCCGGCGGTGCGCAGGGTGCCCATGGTGGCGGCGTTGCCCTGCACGATCATCACATCATAGCGGGTCTCGCTGGCGGCAAGCACTTCCGGGTTGGGGTCGATGACGGTCAGGTCATAGCCCTCCCGGGAAAGCTGGCGGGTAACGGCGCGGCCCACCTGGCCGTCGCCTGCAACAATGATCTTCATATCGATTCCTCTCTGCCGGGCCAAGCGGCCGGCGCAGGCAAAACGCTTTATCGAATCACTGCGATTCGTCGGATGCATTGTGAAAAGTATAGCACATCCCGCTTTCATTTAAAAGTCCCGCCGGATTGCGGTCGCCTTTCTTAAGATTTCTTATGCGGCAGGGTTGCCCCCTCCCCTGCATTTTCTATATAATAGGTATATATATTTTATACTGGGGATATTGGGATTTTGTACAGCTTCGCTGCGGCCTGTTTCGGCCGGCCGCTTTACATACATTTTACAATCCCCTGCTAGATGATTTTACCGCCCACACTGTAAATTATAAGTAAAGGCTCGTCAAAAGCCTTATTTCACCCGTCGGTTTTCCCCGCCGGGTGGCTGACCGACCAAGATCACGATCAAGAGGAAACGAAGAACCATGGACATTTTCAACGTATTCAGCCTGTTTGGCGGCCTTGCGCTGTTCCTGTACGGCATGAACCTGATGGGTGACTCTCTGGAGCAGCAGGCCGGCGGCAAGCTGCAGGTCATCCTGTCCAAGCTGACCGACAACCCCCTGAAGGGCTTTTTGCTGGGCCTGGGTGTCACCGCTATCATCCAGAGCTCTTCCGCCACCACCGTCATGGTGGTCGGCTTCGTCAACAGCGGCATCATGGAGCTGACCCAGGCGGTCGGCATCATCATGGGCAGCAACGTGGGCACCACGGTCACGTCCTGGCTGCTGAGCCTGACCACCATCGAGGGCAGCAGCTTTATTATGAAGCTGCTCAAGCCGGACTCCTTCGGCCCGGTGCTGGCTTTCATCGGCATCGTCCTGAGCATGTTTTACAAGAAAGGCAAGTATGCCAACGTGGGCAACATCCTGCTGGGCTTCTTCATTCTGATGACCGGCATGGGCGCCATGTCTGACTCGGTGGGCGGCCTGGCTGATATGCCCTGGTTCCGCGATCTGTTCGTCAGCTTCACCAACCCCATTCTGGGCGTGCTGGCTGGCGCACTGCTGACCGCCATCATCCAGAGCTCCTCCGCCAGCGTGGGCATCCTGCAGGCGCTGTCCGCCACCGGCGCGGTCAGCTTCGGCAGCGCCATTCCCATCATTCTGGGCCAGAACATCGGCACCTGTGTCACCGCGCTGATCTCCAGCGTGGGCGCCAACAAGAACGCCCGCCGCACCGCCTTTGTCCACCTGTACTTCAACATTGTGGGCACGGTGCTGTTCCTGGTGGCCTTCTATTCTCTCAACGCCGTCATCGGCTTTGAGTTCCTGGACGACCCGGTCAACGCCATGAACATCGCCGTGGTCCATACTCTGTTCAACGTGCTGGCCACCGCCGTGCTGCTGCCCTTCAACAAGCTGCTGGTGAAGATGGCCTGCCTGACTGTGCCCGACGGAAAGGAGGACGAGAAGTTCCCCCTGCTGGACAAGCTGCTGCTGGGCACCCCCGCCGTTGCCACCGTTCGTGCCCGCGAGTGCACTGTGGATATGGCCCGCATGGCCCAGAGCGGTCTGCTGAAGGCCATGAGCCTGGTCCATGTCTGGGATGGCAAGGTGGCCGAGGAGGTCATCCAGAAAGAGGATGATGTGGACCATTACGAGGATGCTCTAGGCACCTACCTGGTGCAGCTGAGCAGCCTGCAGCTGAGCATGGCCGACCACCGCACCGTGAACACCCTGCTGTACACCCTGAGCGACCTGGAGCGCATCAGCGACCACTCGGTGAACCTGCTGCGCAGCGCCGAGGAACTGAAAAACAAGCAGGTCTCTTTCAGCGCCAAGGCCCTGGAGGACCTGAATCTGCTGGAGTGGGCGCTGCAGGACATCCTGACCATGACCGTGGAGGCCTTCGCCAACCAGGATCTGGAGGCCGCCCGCAAGGTGGAGCCTCTGGAGCAGGTCATCGACGAGATCGTATACCGGGTGCGCACCAACCACATCAAGCGGGTGCAGACCGGTGAGTGCAGCATCTCCAACGGCTTTATCCTGTCCGACCTGCTGACCTGCTACGAGCGCGTGGCTGACCACTGCTCCAACGTGGCCGTTGCCATGATCGAGCTGTCCCACGACAGCTTCGACACCCACGAGTACCTGCAGGGTGTCAAGAGCCAGGACGAGCACTTTGGCCGCCGCATGGACGAGCATCGTGCCCGCTACGGCCTGACCGCCAAATCCTGAACCGCATATCGAGATCCCAAGGCATTCGGCCTTTGACGGAGAGGGGAACTTCCGGCACGGCCGGAACGCTCCCCTCTTTGTTTTATATTCCCGCACAGTGCATCCCGTTTTTTGACCCACCCTTTGCAAAGCGAGGTACCCTTTATGCTGATCTATCTGGTGGAGGACGACCCCTCCATTCTGGAACTGGAAGAATACGCCCTGCACGCCCACGGCTACGAGACCCAGGGCTTTGCTGAGGGCGAGAGCTTTTTCGCCGCCTGCGCCAAGGCCCTGCCGGACCTGGTCATTCTGGACGTGATGCTGCCCGGCGAGGACGGCTTTGCCCTGCTGAAAAAGCTGCGCCGCACCGCCGGGGCCGAGCATCTGCCTGTGGTGATGGTCACCGCCCGCACCACCGAGCTGGACGTGGTAAAAGGTCTGGACCAGGGCGCGGATGACTACATCTCCAAGCCCTTCGGCGTACTGGAATTCGTCAGCCGGATCAAGGCGGTGCTGCGCCGCGCCGACCGCACCCCTGCCCAGCTCGCCTTCGCACAGATCCGCATGGACCCCGCCGCCCGCCGGGTAACGGTGGACGACCGGGAGGCGGAGCTGACCTTCAAAGAATTTGAACTGCTGCAGCTGTTTCTGCAGAACCCCGGCCAGGTGCTCAGCCGGGATCATATCATGCAGCGGGTGTGGGACACCGACTTCTGCGGTGAGAGCCGCACCGTGGATATGCATGTGCGCACCCTGCGCCAAAAGCTGGGCGAAGCCGGCGCCTGCATTCAGACGGTTCGCAAGGTGGGCTACCGGCTGACCGCCCCCAACGGAGAGGGGACAGAAGAATGAGCCGAAAACGCAGCATCACAGAAGCCATCAACCATCGGCTCCTGCTGCTCGGGCTGCTGACCCTTGTGCTCACTGCTGCACTGATCACCCTGGCCTTTTACCGGGGCTTTGCGCGGCAGGTGGAGCACGACCTGGAGCGCACCGCCCGGGCCGCGGCCAGCGGTTACGCGCTCAGCGGGGATCTTCAGGTGCTGGAGGGCTTTGCCGAGGGCGAGCTCCGCATCACCCTGATCGACACAGAGGGCCATGTCCTGTACGACAGTGAGATCGCCGGCCCGATGGAGAACCATCTGCAGCGCCCTGAGGTCCAGCAGGCTCTGGCTGAGGGCGTGGGCTTTGCCCAGCGCAGCAGTGCCACCCTAGGTCTGCGCAGCTACTACTGCGCCCTGCTTCTGCCCGAAGGCGGGCTGCTGCGCCTGGCACTGGATGCAGACAGCGCCTACGCCTTTTTCGACCGCTCGCTGCCCTGGGTCCTGCTTCTCTGTGCGCTCATTTTTGCGGTGAGCGCCACTGCAAGCTGGCTGCTGACCCACAGCCTTGTGCAGCCCATCGTCGCATTGGGCAACGACCTGGATCACATCGCCGAACGGGTGCCCTACCGGGAACTCGTGCCCTTTGCCGAAGCCATTCAGACCGACCAGCAGATGCGCCGCAACAGCGAGCGGATGCGCCGGGAGTTCACCGCCAATGTGAGCCATGAGCTCAAGACCCCTTTGACCAGCATTTCCGGCTACGCCGAGCTGATCGAGGCAGGCATGGTGCAGCCCGATGATCTGCCCGCCTTCGCCGGGCGCATCCGCACCGAGGCCGCCCGGCTGCAGGCGCTGGTGGCAGACATCCTGCAGCTCAGCGAACTGGACAACCTGACCGCCGATCAGCCAGAGACCGGCAAGCCCCCGGAGTTCCAGCCGGTGGATCTGCTGGCGGTGGTCCGCCGCTGTGCCGACCGGCTGACCCTGAACGCCCAGCGCTCCTACGTCACCCTGCTGGCGGAGGGCGAATCGATCCTTGTGTGCGGCAGCGCCCGCCATCTGGACGAACTGGCCTACAACCTGTGTGACAACGCCATCCGCTACAACCGCCCGGGCGGCCGGGTGGTGCTGCGGGCCGAGTATCGCGAGGGCCGCCCCGCCCTGTGTGTCACCGATGACGGCATCGGCATCCCGCCCGAGCATCAGAGCCGCATTTTTGAGCGGTTCTACCGGGTGGACAAGAGCCGCTCCAAAGCCACCGGCGGCACCGGCCTGGGCCTCGCCATCGTGAAGCACATCGCCCTGATGCACAGCGCGAGCATCCGCCTCAAGAGCCGCCCCGGCGAGGGCACCTCCATCACCGTCCTGTTCCCGGCACAGAGCCGCAAAAGCTGACCCTGCACACATATAAAAAAGACAGCGCCCCCGCACCGATACGGTGCGGGGGCGCTGTTTGTGTTTTGTCAGATCCGGGCCGGGGCAGCCGCTGCCTTACTTGCCCTGGAAATTGGCCTTGCGCTTCTCAATGAAAGCGCACACGCCCTCCTTGAAGTCCTCGCTGGCGATGCACACGCTCTGGGTGGGCACCTCGCCCTCCGCCAGATAGCGGGCATAGTCGGCGTAGTTGGCCTCGAAGAACTGCTTCTTCAGGGCGCCGTAGGCCACCAGCGGGCCGGCGGCCAGCTTCTTGGCCAGGGCCATGGCGGTGTCGGCCAGCTCCTCCTTGGGGCAGACCTGGTGCACCAGGCCCCAGCTCTTGGCCTCCTCCACACCCAGCGGGCGGCCGGTGGCACACAGCTCCATGGCGCGGGCGGGACCGATCATCTTGCTCAGCAGGTAGGTGCCGCCGGTGTCGGGCACCAGACCCAGATTGATGAAGGCCTGGATGAACTTCACGTTGTCGGCGGCCACCACAAAGTCGCCGGACAGGGCCAGGTTGGCGCCTGCGCCCGCGGCCGCACCGTTGACGGCGGTGATGACCATCTTGCTCATCTGCTTGATCTTCAGCGAGACCTGGCCGGCGCGCTCGATCAGGTCGTCCATGTTCAGCTCGCCGCCTGCCTGGATGTTCTGGTAGAAGTAGCCGATGTCGCCGCCGGCAGAGAACGCCTTGCCGCCGCTGGCGATGATGACCACCTTGACGGCGGGATCCTTCTCGCACTCATCCAGCAGGCTCAGCAGCTCCTCCACCATCTCCATGTCGATGGCGTTCAGGTTCTTGGCCCAGTTCATGGTGATCACGCCGACCCCGTCGGTGACGGCGTACTGATTCTTGCGGTATTCCATGGTCGTGCCTCCTTCCATAATCGGGCGGGTCATGCGGTCATGCAGCGCAGATCAGCGCTTGTTGCTGCGGCGCCAGATGTGCATCTTCTCGGCGTCGGCGATCAGCTGGTCGCGGAAGTCGGGGTGGGCGACGGAGATGATCTTCTCGGCGCGCTCCCAGGTGCTGGTGCCCTTCAGGTTGACCAGGCCGTACTCGGTGACCAGGTAGTGGATGTTGGCGCGGGTGGCGGTGATGATGCCGCCGGGGGTGATGGTGGGGGCCAGGCGGCTCTTCACGCTGCCGTCCTTGCCCTTAACAGTGGAGGAGCAGCAGATGAAGCTCTTGCCGCCCTTGGACAGGTACGCGCCCAGCACGAAGTCCAGCTGGCCGCCGGCGCCGCTGATGTGGCGGGTGCCGGAGGACTCACTGGCCACCTGACCGAACAGGTCGACCTCCACGGCGTTGTTGATGGACATGAAGTTGTCCAGCTCGCTGATGACACGCACGTCGTTCACATAGTCAACAGGGGCGGCCATGCAGGCGGGGTTGTTGTTGATGTAGTCGTACAGCTTCTGGGTGCCGGCGGCGAAGGTGTACACCTGGCGGCCCTTGTTGTGGGCCTTGTTGGCGCCGGTGATCTTGCCGGCCATGGCGATGTCCACAAAGGCATCCACATACATCTCGGTGTGCACGCCCAGGTCCTTCAGATCGCTCTGAGCGATCAGGCTGCCCACGGCGTTGGGCATGCCGCCGATGCCCAGCTGCAGGCAGGCGCCGTTGGGGATCTCGGGCACGATCAGCTTGGCAACGGCCTCGTCCACCGCGGAGGCGGGGGCGCCGGGCATCTGAGCCACAGGGGGATTGTCGCCCTCCACGACCATGGTCACGTCGTCGATGTGGACGCTGACCTCATGGCCGCCCAGGCAGACAGGCATGTTCTGGTTGACCTCGACGATGACGGTGTCGGCCACCTCGACCAGAGCAGCCAGCTGGCTGGCGTTCAGGCCGAAGTTGAAGTAGCCGTGCTCGTCCATGGGGGCGACCTGCATCATCAGCACGTCCAGATGGCGGATGTTCTCGCGGTAGTAGCGGGGCATCTCAGAGTAGCGCAGGGGGTTGTAGTAGGCAAAGCCCTTGTCGATCAGCTTGCGCTCGATGCCGGAGGTGTGCCAGCTGTTCCAGGTGATGCGCTCGGCGGCATCGGCCAGCTGGGTGACTGCGGGGGGCCACAGGGCGATGGCGCCGCGGAAGTTGATGTCGGTCAGGCTGGGATCGGCGGCCATGCGCTCGGCCAGAGCCTTATCCAGAGCCACGGGATGGTTGGCACAGAAGCTGTAATCGACCCAGTCGCCGCTCTTGACGACCTTGACGGCCTCGGCAGCCGAGACGAGCTTCTTCTGATATTCTGCGCGGTAATCCATGTATCGCGTCCTCCTTTTTGTTGGTTCTTGTCGTTTTGCAGCTTTGCACATCGGTGCTGCTCATTGTTTTTATTGTACACTATATGTGGTTTTTTTGCAACAAACAGAATCTTTAGCCCCTCAAAGTTTTGTGCAGGCTGTACAAAACGTCTCACCGGTACTGCTTTGATAGAAATTTCACCATCCTATGTGGTTTCCCGTGTGCAGCGCTGCCGCCCGCCTTGTATTTCCCCGCGCCTGCGCCTATAATGGGAATATCATCCGGCGCGGGCCCAGGCCCCGCCCGTTTTCCATTTTTTGAGAGAGTGAGGTGAGCCGCCCCGTGGAATTTGCAGTGCTTGGCCTGAGCTGCCGCACCGCGCCCCTGCCCCTGCGGGAGCAGGCCGCCTTTACCGACGGTCAGGCGCTGGACTTCTGCCGCCGCCTTGCCGACGAGGCCGACTGCCAGTGTATGGTGCTGTCCACCTGCAACCGGTGCGAGGTGTATCTGGTCAGCGAGGGTGCGCAGGCTCTGCCCGCCGCCCGGGCCGCCTATCTCGCCCGTCTGCCCGGCGGGGATAACGGCTGCCTGTTCACCCTCACCGGCCGCGCCGGGCTGGAGCACCTGTTCCGGGTGGCAGCCGGGCTGGACAGCATGGTGCTCGGGGAGGATCAGATCCTGGGGCAGGTGCAGCACGCACTGACCCTTGCCCGGGCCGGGGGCACCGCCGGCAAAGAGCTGGGGCGGCTGGTGCAGCTTGCGGTCACCGCCGCAAAGCGCATCAAGACCGAGCTTGCCATCAGCACCCACCCGCTGAGCCTGTGCTACATCGGCGTACAGATGCTGGAGCGGGAGTTCGGGGTGAAAGGCCGCCGCGCCCTTGTGCTGGGCAGCGGCGCCATGGCCGGCCTCGCACTGGAGCACCTTATGGCAGCAGGCGCGGCACAGCTCACCGTCTGCTGCCGCACTGAGAGCCACGGCCGGGCGCTGGCACAGCGCATCCCTGGGCTGCGGGTCCTGCCCTTTTCCGGGCGCCGCGCCGCCGCCGCAGAATGTGAGCTGATCGTAGGGGCCACCGCCAGCCCGCACACGGTGTTCCGCGCCGAGCACCTGCCCGG
>JAFUQL010000148.1 GCA_017472375.1 Oscillospiraceae bacterium
ATAAGGCGCGATAAAACGCATATTAAAAGGAGGCGAGCGCCGTGAAGTGGCGCGACAGCTATCATCCTTACGCCATGACCACCATCTTTTTCTGGTCGCTGGCGTATGTGTTCACACGGCTCACCTCACAGGTGTTTTCGCCCTCTGAGCTGGGCTTTCTGCGCTACATCATTGCCTCTGCGGCGTTGGCTGTGGTGGCGCTCATCACCCGGATGCCCCTGCCCCGGCGGGCGGATCTGGGGTGGTTCGCGGCGGCGGGCTTCACCGGCTTTTTCCTGTACATGATCGCCTTCAACCAGGGCATGCTCACCCTCAGCTCGGCCACCGGCAGCGTCATCATCGCCACGGTGCCCATGCTCACCGCCCTGATGGCCCGCTTCGTCTACGGCGAACGGCTGGCCCCGCTGCAGTGGCTGGCCATTCTGGTGGAGTTCTGCGGCGTGGCGGTGCTCACCCTGCTGAACGGCGTGTTCTCGGTGAACGGCGGCATCCTGCTGCTGATGGCAGCGGCGGTGGTGCTGGCCATCTACAACCTGCTGCAGCGCCGCCTGACCCGGACCTATACGGCGCTGCAGGCCTCCACCTACAGCATCTTTTTCGGCACGGCCATGCTGGCGGTGTTCGCGCCCAAGGCGCTGCAGCAGGCCGCGGCCGCCCCGCCGGAGCAGTTCCTCTATCTGGCGGTGCTGGGCATCGGCTCTTCGGCCATCGCCTATGTGTGCTGGGCGAAAGCATTTGAAAAGGCCCGGCAGACCTCGCAGGTGAGCAACTATATGTTCCTCACCCCGCTGCTCACCAGCGTCATCGGCTTTGTGGTGTCGGGGGAGGTGCCCGACCGGGCCACCCTGCTGGGCGGCCTTGTGATCTTTGCGGGCCTGGGGCTGTTCCACTGGGGCAAGCCCAAGGCCCCCGCCGAATAAACCATACGGAACAAGGAGGACGGCCCATGAAAAACACCCACATCTGCCCCAAGTGCGGCGGCAGCGACCTTGTGCGCATCGAGGGCAAGGTGAACCAGTACGGCAACGTGGTGCTCACCGGAGTCACCGTCTTTTCGGCGGTGCCGGTGCAGCGGTACGTCTGCTGCAGCTGCGGCTTCTCGGAGGAGTGGTTCGATGAGGAGCATCTGGACCAGCTGCGCAGCGCCTTCCAATAAGCGAAAAACACCGCAGAGCCTTACGGCCTGCGGTGTTTTCTGTTGGGGGTGGCTGCTCAGTCCCGGTCAGACAGGTCAGCGGTGAGGACCCGGTCGATGGCATCGGTCATGCGGCGGTACTCTGCAGTGATGGCATCCAGATAGGCGATGCCGGCTTCGGTGATGCGGAAGTAGATGCGCGCATGGTTGTCGCCGGAAACGATGCGGTCGGTCTCGGCGATGTAGCCGTGCTCCTTCAGCCGGTAAATGGCGATGTAAAGGGTATTGAAGGTGATGACTCCCTCGGTGATCGTCTCCACACAGCGCATGATCTCATAGGTGTACATGGGCTTGTGCTGCAGCAGGGACAGGACGAGCATCCCGGTGGTGGCCTTTTTCATACCCTCGCGCATACCGGCAGGGGTGCCGCTTTTTGGGGTCCGTTCGATGGAATTCTGTGCCATATGCGTTCTCCTCACGAGATGGTTGGGCGGACATATGGGTTCTTTGATTTCAGTATATCGGAACCGGATGGCAGAATCAACAAAGAGAAATGAGAGAAATTGGGGTTCGGCGGCAAATTTTGAACGGCAATTTTTCCATACTTGTACAGAATTGAAAAAGTGTAAAAATTTGACACACGGAAACGCAAAGATCCCCCGGAGCCTAAGGCTCCGGGGGATCTGGAGGTTTGGTGCTGCCGGTCGGGCTCAGTCGTGCAGAAGCTTGCCGTAATCCTTAAAGTTGCTGTCGATGGAGTGCTGGATGGGGGCTTCCTTCTTGTGCTTGGCCAGGATGGCGGCGGTCTTGATGGGGTCGGCGATGGTGCCGGCGCCGGAGATGCAGCCGCCGGGGCAGCCCATGCCCTCCAGCAGGTAGCCGTTGTACTTGCCGGCCTTGGCCATCATCAGCATCTTTTTGCACTCGGCCAGACCCTGCGCGCTGGCGACCTTCACCTCGCGGTCGGGGTACTTGGTCTTGATGTAATTGACCACGGCTTGCGCCACGCCGCCGCCGGCCGCAAAGCCGTAGGCGTCGGCGGTTCCGTACTGCAGATCGTCGCTGTCCTCCAGCTCGGTGAAGTCCACCTGCTTGGCCTCGAACATACCGGCCAGCTCCTCAAAGGTCAGCACGAAGTCCACATCGCTGCGGATGGTGCGGCGGCTGGCCTCCAGCTTCTTGGCAGAGCAGGGCCCGATGAAGCAGATGCGGTCGTCGGGGTGGGCCTGCTTGATCATGCGGGCGGTCAGCACCATGGGGGTCATGGCCATGCTGATGCAGTTGGCCCGCTCGGGGAACAGCTTCTTGGCCATGACGCTCCACGCGGGGCAGCAGGAGGTGGCCATGAAGGGGATCTTGTCGGGGACCTCGGCCAGGAAGTCCTCGGCCTCATCGATGGTGCACAGATCGGCGCCAATGGCCACCTCGACGGTGTCCTCGAAGCCGAGCTGGGTCATGGCGGCGGGCAGGTTGGCGGGGGTCAGGCCGGGGAACTGGTTCAGGAAGGCGGGGGCCACGATGGCGTGGACCCGGTCGCCCCGGTTCATGGCCTGAATGAGCTGGAAGATCTGGCCCTTGTCCGAGATGGCGCCGAAGGGGCAGTTCACCAGGCACATGCCGCAGGACACGCACTTGTCGTAATCGATGTCGGCGCGGCCCAGGGAGTCGCTCTTGATGGCGCCCATGCCGCAGGCGGCAGCACAGGGGCGCTCGGTCTTGACGATGGCGTTGTAGGGGCAGGCGGTGACACACTTGCCGCACTTGATGCACAGCTCCTGGTCGATGACCGAGCGGCCGCCCTTAAAGGAGATGGCGTTCTTGGGGCAGACCTCATGGCAGGGGTGCGCCAGGCAGCCCTGGCACATCCGGCTGACCTGCACCACCTTTTCGGGGCACTGGTTGCAGG
>JAFUQL010000018.1 GCA_017472375.1 Oscillospiraceae bacterium
AGGGTGCCCCGAAGGGGCGGATGAGGGAAGTTTGCTGCGACCTTGATCAGGCTTGCATCCCGTCCCTCATCAGTCACGCTGACGCGTGCCAGCTTCCCCCGAGGGGGGAAGCCAATACCGCCGCGGTATTGGCTGCTGCGCTTTCCACAATTCCACGTCAAAGAAACACGCAAAAACACGCACGGACGTTCGTCCGGGCGGGTCATTCGCTTTGTTTGTGCCGATCAGGGCTTACTTCAGCTCGATGGTGTACTCGAAGCCGTATTCGGCCTTCAGGGCATCCACCTGAGCCTGGGTGTCCTCAATGAAGGTGGGCTCGTAGACGCTGCGGCCGTTGTGAGCCTTCTTGTAGTCCTCCAGGATCTGGGTCAGCTTGCCCCAGGCTTCCTCCTGAACGGCCTGCGCCATGTCCTGAGGGAACTGGATGATGTACTCGCGATGCTTGGGAATGCGTGCTTTCATGGTGATTCCTCCTGTATGAATGCGGCAAAAACAGCCGCGCTTGTGTGGTTTATTCAGCGCTCAGCCCGAACAGCCGCCGGGCGTTGGCGTCGGTGCGGGTCAGAAGCTCCTCGCAGGTCGTGCCCAGCTCCTTGGCCAGATGCTCTGCGGTGTGCAGGATCAGCCCCGAGTGGTTGCGCTTGCCCCGGTAGGGGATGGGCGCAAGGTAGGGACAGTCGGTCTCCAGCAGCATCAGCTCGGGGGGCACCACCTGCGCCGCCTCGACGCTGCGGCGGGCGTTCTTGAAGGTGGTGGAACCGCCGAAGCCGATGTACAGACCCATGCGGGTCAGCCACTTGGCGTCCTCCGCGCTGCCGGAATAGCAGTGCAGGACCCCCTTCGGGCGGTACTTGCGGATCAGTTCGTACATCTCGGCGTGGGCCTCCCGGTCGTGCAGGATCACCGGCTTATCCAGCTCGGCGGCCAGCCGCAGGTGACCCTCCAGCATGGCGAGCTGCTCCTCCCGGGGCACCGGCCAGTGGTGGTCCAGACCGCACTCGCCCACGGCCACCACACGCTCGTCCGCAAACAGGGGCTCCATGTCCCGCAGTTCGGCGGCCCAGTCGCCGTGGTACACCGACACGGTGGGTTCGTGTTCCTCGATCAGGCTCTCGGGGTGGATGCCCACCGCTGCCCACACGAAGTCGAACCGGTGGGCCAGCGCCACCGCCTGCACCGCGTCCCGGCTGCTGGTGGCGCACTCCACGATGCCGGTCACGCCCTGTGCGGGCAAGCCGGCCAGCAGTTCATAGCGGTCGCCGTCGAACTGGCGGCTGGTGTAGTGGGCGTGGCTGTCAAAAATGGGGGCGTTCATGGCGGCTCCTTTTGTTTAGCAGAGCTGAGCGCCGGGCTTGATGCTCTCGGACACCTGCAGCACGGTCAGGTTGCCCTCGTTGTCCTCGGCGGACAGGATCATGCCCTCGCTGACGTACTTGCCCTTCATCATCGGACGGGGGGCCAGGTTGGCCACGATGACCAGATGCTTGCCGATCAGATCCTCGGGGGCGTACCACTTGGCAATGCCGGACAGGATGGTGCGCTCGCGCTCGCCGTCAAACAGCTTGAACAGCAGCAGCTTCTTGCTCTCCTTGACCCGCTCGCACTCCAGCACCTTCACCACGCGCATCTCGCACTTGGCGAAGTCGTCGATGGTGATCTCGGGCAGATGCTCCAGCTCGGCGGCCTCCTCAGCGGGCTTCTCCTCGGCCTTGGGCGCCTCAGCGGCCTTGGCGGCGGCCTCAGCCTCCGCCTTGCGGGCGGCGTCCTGAGCGGCCAGCTCGGCCAGCTCCTTGTTCACGTCGATGCGGGGGAACAGCGCCTCGCCCTTGTGGACGGTGAAGCTGGTCTTGGCACCCCAGGTCAGGTTGGCGAAGTCCAGCTCAGCGGCATCCATGCCCAGCTGCTCGGCCATCTTGGGGGCGGTGTTGGGCAGGAAGGCGTTCAGCAGGATGGCGGCCATGCGCAGGCTCTCGCACAGGTTGTACAGCACGTTCTGCAGCTCGTCCTTCTTGCTCTCGTCCTTGGCCAGAGCCCAGGGGGCGGTCTCGTCGATGTACTTGTTGGCGCGCTGGATGGCCTTGAAGATCTCCTGCAGGGCCTGGGGGATCAGCAGCTCGTCCATGTCCTTGGCGACCAGCTCGGGCATGGCGCTGACGATGGCCTTCAGGTCGTCGTCAAAGTCGGTGGCGGTGGCGGTGGGAGCCACGGTGCCGCCGAAGTACTTCTCGCACATGGCCACGGTGCGGCTCAGCAGGTTGCCCAGATCGTTGGCCAGGTCGCTGTTGATGCGGGAGATCAGCGCCTCGTTGGTGAACATACCGTCGTTGCCGAAAGGGATCTCACGCAGCAGGAAGTAGCGGATGGCGTCCACGCCGTAGCGGCCGCACAGGATGATGGGATCCACCACGTTGCCGATGGACTTGCTCATCTTGCCGCCGTTCATCAGCAGCCAGCCGTGACCGAACACACGCTCAGGCAGGGGCAGATCCAGCGCCATCAGCATGGCGGGCCACAGAATGGTGTGGAAGCGCAGGATCTCCTTGCCCACCATGTGGATGCTGGCGGGCCAGAACTTGTCGTAGTCGTTGTAGGCGCTGTTGCCGTAGCCCAGCGCGGTGACGTAGTTGCTCAGCGCATCCACCCACACATACATGGTGTGTTTGGTGTCGAAGGGAACGGGGATGCCCCAGGGCACGGTGGTGCGGGACACACAGGTGTCCTGCAGGCCCTGCTTGATGAAGGCGATCATCTCGTTCTTGCGGCTCTCGGGCTGGATGAACTGGGGGTTGTCCTCGTACAGCTTCAACAGACGGTCGGCGTACTTACCGGTCTTGAAGAAGTAGGCCTCCTCCTCGGCCTCGTACACGTCGCGGCCACAATCGGGGCACTTGCCGTCCACCAGCTGGCTGGCGGTCCAGAAGCTCTCGCAGGGCTTGCAGTAGTGGCCCTTGTACACGCTCTTGTAGATATCACCCTGCTCGTACAGCTTGGTGAAAATCTTCTGGCAGCTTTCGATGTGGCAGTCGTCGGTGGTGCGGATGAACCGGTCGTAGCTGACGTTCATCAGCTTCCACAGGGCCTTGACGCCGCCCTCGCCCTCGACGATGTTGTCCACGTACTCCTTGGGGGTCACGCCCTTGTCGGCGGCCTTGTCCTGGATCTTCTGGCCGTGCTCGTCGGTGCCGGTCAGGAACATCACGTCGTAGCCCTGCATCCGCTTAAAGCGTGCCAGCGCGTCGCAGGCCACGGTGGTGTAGCTGTGGCCGATGTGCAGCTTGTCGCTGGGGTAGTAGATGGGGGTGGTGATGTAATAACGCTTGTTTTCGCTCATTGGTATGATTCCTTTCTCGCAAAGCGCCGCGAATGAAACGGCGCCGTGATAATTGCGGCCGCAGATGAACGGCCAGTGGGGGCCGGACAGGTCCCACACCTTTCTATTATAATAGTCCGATACCGCAAGTGCAAGCGCAAAGGGATGTTTTTGTGGTTGAAAACCGCGTGTTTCGGCACAAAACCGGCCCGGAACGCAAAAAAACTCCGGGTACCTTGCGGTACCCGGAGTGTACTTACTTCTTTGGAGTCATAGCCTCATATCCTCGTTCGATTCATTTTCGGACTGTACCGTAGAGTTTCATGGGGTCCACGTCCTTACTGGTTATATTGAGATCGAAAGGGG
>JAFUQL010000149.1 GCA_017472375.1 Oscillospiraceae bacterium
ATCCACATAGCAGGTATTGTTCATGTGGCCGTTGCGGTCGCACAGAGAGTAGTCAGCCCGGCGCAGACCGGCGCTTTGCAGCTCGGCCGCTTTGGGGATGGTCAGGTCCAGCGTGCGCTCTACATTTTCCAGCCACTGCACCTGCATATCGGCCGGGGCACGGCGTACGATGCGGCGAGTCTGGGTGTCCACCAGCACCCAGCGGCTGTCCAGACAGGCGACCTCGCAGCCCTGCGCGTCGGTAATGACCGTGACACGTTTGTAGGTAGCACGCTTGCAGCCTTCCGGATAGGTGGTATAGGTAAGCACCTCGTCCTCGGTGGGGATGCGGGTAAACTGCAGCGCCTGCTTGGCCAGCAGGAAGGCCACATGATTCTTCTCGTAATAAGCCTCATCCAGCCCCAGCTTTTCGGCATGGATGGTGGCGATCTGCTGGGTATAGCGCAGCATGGCCGAGGGCTTCATGCGGCGGTACAGATCGCAGTCGTGCCGCAGCACGGGATAGATTTCGGAATACGGGATCGCAGCAGACATAGGAACCTCCTGGATATGTTATCACAGCGTAATTGCCTCAAACAATTGAACGATTCTGACTCAGTATACCATACTCGGCCGAAAAAAACAGGGACATTTTTCAAGGGATGCGCAACCCGGGCAGAGCAGGAGCAAAAGCTGCGGGCGGATGTCAACGGCACTGAGATGCTGAGGTTGGACAGGGCGGTTGGCGACGGTGCGGGAGAACACTGCGGAGAGACAACGCCGCTGACGGCAGTGCTGAGGAGCCGCAGCGACGGGATAGACGGATGTGTCTCGGCCCCTGCGGGACTGCGATGAGCGGCTGCGGACGGAACGGCGGCCCGTGCAGCACGCCACAGACTTCCCGGGGCAGCTGTTCCCCGCCCTGTGGGCTGCGGAGCCATCCGTCAATGCGCTTCCCCACACAAAAACAGGGAACGGCACTCTGGCACCGTTCCCTGTTTTTTTCAGTAATTGGCCCGCATCTTTTTGCGGATCTTGCGCCAGATGTTGAAGCCTGCCAGCGTAACGCCCGCCACAAGCAGCAGCAGCATGGCATAGGCGTTGCCGCCCGCATTGTAGCTCTTCATCTCGCTCCACTGCACATCCAGCTCGTCGTTGATCTCGGCCGAAAGACTGGTGAACAGCTGGGCCTTGTCCATCACCTCGTCGCCGGGATAGGCGATGGGCGAGGTACGCAGCTCCTCGGAGAGGTTCTGCCGCACGGTGGTGCTGGGCGAGGAGTAGCCGATGTACTCACAGTTGGCTACGCCCACATCCACCTCGCACATGAAGTTGATGAACATCTCGGCAGCTTCCCGGTTGGCGCTGCCGACCGGAATGCACATATTGTCGATGGACAGGGTGACACCCTCCTGCGGGAAGACCCATGCCAGATCGGGGTTGTCGGCAATCATGGTAATGGCATCGCCCGAGTAGTACACGCCCACGGCGGCCTCGCCGCCCTCCATCTTGTCAAAGATCTCGTCCATGACATAGGCCTGGACCAGCGGCTTCTGCAGCTTCAGGTCCTCGATGGCGCGGGCCACCTCGGCCGGGGTGGTGGGGTTGATGCTCATGCCCAGCTTATGGGCCGCAATGGCAAAGGCGTCACGGCTGTTGTTGAACATGAGGATGTCGCCGGTGTAGTCCTCGCTCCACAGGTCGGCCCATGCGGTGGGCGCGCGGCTGACCATGGTGGTGTTGTAGATGATGCCGGTGGTGCACCACATATAGGGCACGCTGTACCGGTTGCCCGGGTCGTAGGCCTGATCGGTGTATTCCTCGTCGATCAGCGCAAAGTTGGGGATGTTGGTCAGATCCAGCGGGGCCAGCATCCCCTCGTCCCGCATCTTGGCCACCATGTATTCGGAGGGGAAGATCACATCGTAGCCCGCCGCGCCGGATTTGATCTTGGCGTACATGGTCTCGTTGGAGTCAAAGGTGGTGTAGTTGACCTGAATGCCGGTCAGCTGCTGGAACAGCGCCACCACATCCGGGCTTTCGTCGGCGCCATTGGAGATGTACTCGCCCCAGTTGTAGACATTGAGGGTCACGCCCTTGCCCTGAAAGCGGGTCCAGTCGTAGTCGGCCGAGACACTGACCTCATCGCTGAGGGCGATGGTTCCGGCAGCGGACGCCGGCAGAGCACAGGCGACACACAGCAGGACTGCGCTGAGCGCCAGCGCGGCAAATCGTGTGAATCGTTTCATCGTTCTGCCCTCCCCTGCTCAGTGATGGGTCTGGTTCTTCCGGTATTCACGGCTTTCGGCCGCGTTGGAGACCAGAATGATGGTGAGGATGATGACAAACATGATGGTGGACAGGGCATAGATCTCCGGGCTGACCTTTTTACGGGTCATGGAGTAGATCTGCAGGGGCAGAGTCTCACGGGTGCCGCTGTTGAAGTAGGAGATCATGAAATCATCGATGGAGTAGGTCAGGCAGATGAGGAAGGAGGACAGCACCGCGGGCTTGATCTCGGGCAGGACGACCTTGAAGAAGGCCTGCCGCGGGGTGCAGCCCAGATCCAGCGCAGCCTCGTACAGCCGCACATCCATCTGGCGCAGCTTGGGCAGCACATTGAAGATGACATACGGCACGTTGAAGGCGATGTGGGCGATGAGCAGCGTGGGAAAGCCCATGATCTGGTTGGGCAGCACATCGGCCAGCCAGCCCTCGCCGGAAGCATACTTCTGGTAGGCCACGAAGAGCAGCATCAGCGAG
>JAFUQL010000150.1 GCA_017472375.1 Oscillospiraceae bacterium
GGCGGCTTCTGCCCTGAAGCACTCCGTAGAGGGGGACTACAACATGGTCACCGTCAGCGAAGTGGAAAAGCTGGCCGGCGGCGACGGCTCCGGCCGCATCCAGCGCTAAGCGCATCCATATTTCTGGTGACCGGCGGCCACTCACGGCTGCGGGGCGGGCGGCTTTGCCGCCGGGGAGACGCCCTGCCGTCTGAATCCGCCTGATACAGAAGACCGGATCCTGCATAAGCAGGGTCCGGTTTTTTGTTGTTTTGGGCTGCGCCTCTGCCGGTGTATCCGCACGGAGAACACTGCGTTTGATGATGGAACAAATGACGGAACACCGTGCAACCAGTGGATTTTTTTGTGCAAATCCTGTATAATAGAAAAAATATGTGCATAGACACCCCGCCGGACAGGAGGAGACCGCCATGACCTATACAACGACCGCCGTGCTGGTGGCAGCCGGAAGCTCCACCCGCATGGGATTTGATAAGCTCGCCGCAGTGGTGGGCGGGAAAACCGTGCTGCAGCGCAGCGTCGAAGCCTTTGACCGGCATCCGGCGGTCACCGAGCTGATCCTGGTGGCCGGTAAAAACATGGAGCAGGTGCAGGCGGCAGTCTGCTTGTGCGCAAAGCCGGTGCAGGTGGTGCAGGGCGGCGCCACCCGGGCGCGCAGTGTGCTGAACGGTGTGGCGGCGGCGACGGGCGATTTCGTAGCCATCCACGATGCGGCCCGGCCTTTCGTCAGCGAGGCGGTCATCACAGCGGCGCTGCAGGCCGCGTGGGAGTGCGGCGCCGCCGCCCCGGCCGTACCGGTGAAGGACACCGTGAAGGTGGCGCAGGAACACCTTGTGCAGGCCACCCCTGACCGCAGCACCCTGTTCGCGGTGCAGACCCCCCAGTGCTTCGGCCGGGAGAAATACCTGGCTCTGGCGGCGCAGCAGGAGGTGGATGCCCTCACCGACGACTGCCAGCTCTTTGAGCGGGCGGGGCTGCCGGTGCGGCTGACCCCCGGCGACTACGGCAACTACAAGATCACCACCATTGAGGACCTGAAGGAGGCAAACACCATGCGCATCGGCCACGGTTACGACGTACACAAGCTGGTGGAGGACCGCCGGCTCATTCTGGGCGGTGTGGACATCCCCTATGAGAAGGGGCTGCTGGGGCACTCTGATGCGGATGTGCTGGCCCATGCGGTGTCGGACGCACTGCTGGGCGCGGCGGCCATGGGGGACATCGGGCAGCATTTCCCGGACAATGACCCCAACTACGCGGGGGCGGACAGCCTGAAGCTGCTGGCCCGTGTGGTGGAACTCCTGGCGGAAAAGGGCTGGAAGATCGGCAACGTGGATGCCACCATCCTGTGCCAGAAGCCCAAGCTGATGCCTCACATTCCCGCCATGCGGGAAAATCTGGCCCGGGTCATGGGTGTGGAAATGGATGCGGTGAGCGTCAAGGCCACCACCGAGGAGAAGCTGGGGTTCACCGGCCAGGGTCTGGGCATCGCAGTGCACGCGGTGGCGCTGATCACCCGCTAAAAACAGTTTCCAAGTCCGGCGGGATATGGTATACTGTTAAAAGGTATTCTATGCCTATTTCTGTGCCTGGGAGAACGGGCACAAAAAACAGGGGAGGGCGAATTCAGCCATGCGAGAGCAACTGGACAACATCATATTCAACTTCCGTTCCAGCAGCTGGAACGACTGGCTGGACATTGTCATCATTGCCGCGGTCGTGTACCTGCTGATCGGGCTGGTGCTGCGCACCCGCGCGGGCCAGCTGGCCAAGGGCTTCGCCATGATCCTGGGCATTTACATCTTTGCCGGTGCATTGGGTCTGCGCACCGTGACCTGGCTGCTGGACAGCGTGCTTCAGGTCGGTATCCTGGCTCTGGTCGTGCTGTTCAGCCCGGAGCTTCGCCGCGCGCTGGAGCAGCTGGGCCAGACGGACAAGTGGATGTCCACCATATTCAGCTTCCGCCGCAACGACCCCACCCTGCGCACCAAGTGGCAGGCGGCCACTGTGGCCATCTGTGATGCGGCTGAGCAGCTCAGCGACAGCCATACCGGCGCACTCATCGTGCTGGAGCGCCGCTCCAACCTGTCGGAGATCATCCGCACCGGCACCCCGCTGAACGGCGATGTGAACCGCGAGATGCTGGGAACCATCTTCTATGAGGGTACCCCCCTGCACGACGGCGCGGTGGTGGTGCAGGACGGTATGCTCAAGGCGGCCGGCTGTGTGCTGCCTCTGTCCAACAATCTGGAGATCGGCAAGGACATGGGCACCCGGCACCGGGCAGCCCTGGGCATGAGCGAGAATTCCGATGCGGTCGTTGTGGTGGTCAGTGAGGAGACCGGCATCATCTCGCTGGCGAAGAATGGCGTGCTCATCCGCCGGCTGGACCGCCAGAGCCTGTTCAATATGCTGCAGGAGGACGTAGTCCCTGCCGAGCAGCAGGAGGAGAAGAAGAAGCAGCCCTTCTGGGAGCGGAGGAAAGCACATGAATAAGCGAAAGATCAGCCTGCGCGCCCTGCTGGATGACCCCCGCAGCCGGGCGGTCATCTCGCTGCTGTGCGCGCTGGTGCTGTGGTCGGTGGTCACCATGGCCATCAACCCGGGCGCCGAGACCACAATACGCGGTGTTCCGGTGGATTTTGACTATGGTGCGGGCGGTTATACCAGCCTGGGCCTGGACATCATTGACTACCCCGAGATGGAGGTGGCGGTGTACTGCACCGGCGACGGTGTGGACATCGGCAGCCTGAACGAGAGCTCGTTCCTTGTGTACCCCGATTATTCGGCGGTGAAGAGCAGCGGCAAGGTGAATCTCCCCCTGAAGGTGGAGGTCGCCGACAGCCGGCTGGCCAACCGGGTGACCGTGGAACTGGCCAGCGGCCAGTCCAATACGGTGGAGATCGTGTTTGACGCGGTGGTGGAGCGCACCTTCAAGGTGTCCGCCCAGATCGAGGGTCTGCAGCTTGCCACCGGCTATGTGCTGAACCGCACCACCGTGAGCCCCGCTGAGATCACGGTGACCGGCCCTGAGAGTGAAGTGGACCAGATCAACCGTGTGGTAGCCCCTGTGGTGGTGAACGGCGCACTGGCCGACAGCGCCATGATCCAGGCGGAGCTGGAGCTGCGGGACCCGTACGGTCAGCCCATGGCGCTGGAGTACGCAGAACCTTCTGCCACCATGGCGGATGTGAGCTTTGTGGTGAATCAGATCGCCACCCTGCCTTTGACGGTGGACTTCATCAACACCCCGCCGGGCTTTGATGTGAGCAAGCTGCCCTACAAGCTGTCGCAGGAGTCGCTGACAGTATCCGGTCCCACCCGTCAGATCGCCACCATGACCGAGCTGTCGGTGGGCTATTTCGACCTGTCCACCTTTGCGATGGACGAGGACTGGGCGCTGAGCATCGAACTGCCGGAAGACGTGGTCAACCAGGAGAATGTGTCGGCGGTGACCCTCAGCTTCGATTCCTCCAAGCTGGCGAGCAAGACCTTCAACGTGAGCAAGGACAACATCCGGGTCATCAATCTGCCTTCCAACTACCAGCTTGAGGTGGAGACTGCCCGCATCAACAACGTGGTGCTGGTGGGTCCCATCGAGGAGATCGAGAACCTTTCGGCCTCCAGCGTGGTGGCCCGCATCGATGCACAGGACATCCAGGTGACCGTAGGCCAGCAGAATGTGGCCGTGGAGATCTATGTCCCCTCTGCTTCCGGAATCTTTGCGGTGGGTACCTACCCGGTGCAGTGCGACATTACCTCCGAGTGAGGAGAGAATAAATCAACGAGGATCTGATACAGACCTATGCTTCTGGTTCGAAACATTCGGCTGCCTCTGTCCTGCGGTGAGGCACAGGCGGTGCGGGAAGCGCTGCGCATCCTGCGCCTGCCCGCCTCCGCTGTGCGGCAGAGCGGCATTGCAAAAATATCGGTGGATGCCCGGCACAAAAAGCCGGTGCTGGTGTACACCGTAGCCATCACGCTCAACGATGAGGGTGCGGACCCGGCCTTGGCCGGGGCCGCGCCCTGCGTTGCTATGGCAAAGCAGCCCCGGCTGGTGCTTCCCCGGGGCAGCGAAGTCCTGGCCGACCGCCCGGTGGTGTGCGGCCTGGGCCCGGCAGGCCTGTTCTGTGCGCTGCTGCTGGCCCGGCAGGGGCTGCGCCCCCTGGTGCTGGAGCGGGGCCCCGCGCTGGACGAGCGCGTAAAGGCGGTGGAGCACTTCTCCGCCACCGGCGAGCTGGATCCCAATGCCAACATCCAGTTCGGTGAGGGCGGCGCGGGCACCTTCTCGGACGGCAAGCTGACCACCCGCATCGGCGACGAACTGTGCGGATATGTCACCCAGACCCTTCTGGAGCATGGTGCGCCTGCGGAGATCGCCATCCGGCAGAAGCCCCATGTGGGCACCGATCTGCTGCGGGGGGTCATCACCTCCATCCGCGCTGAGATCGAGCGGCTGGGCGGCGAGGTGCGGTTCAACACGGCGCTGACCGGCCTCAAGACCCAAAACGGCCGGCTCACCGGCATTGAGACCACGGCGGGGGAGCTGCCCTGCCAGGTGCTGGTGCTGGCGGTGGGCCATTCCGCCCGCGATACTTTTGAGATGCTGCACCAGAGCGGACTGGACATGACCTGCAAGCCCTTTTCGGTGGGCTTCCGGGCGGAGCACCTTCAGTCGGCCATTGAGGAGAGCCTGTACCACGAGGCGGCGGGCCATCCGGCCCTGCCCCGGGGCGAGTACCAGCTCAGCCAGCAGACGGGCGGGCGCTGCGTGTATACCTTCTGTATGTGCCCGGGCGGCCAGGTGGTTGCTTCGGCCAGCGAGGAGGGCGGCGTGGTGACCAACGGCATGAGCTACCATGCCCGCGACGGCAAAAACGCCAATGCGGCGGTGGTGGTCAGCGTGGATGGCCGCGATTTTGATGAGGATCCCATGAAGGCCATCGCCTTCCAGCGGCAGCTTGAGCGGGCGGCCTATCGGGCGGGCGGCGGCGGTTACGCAGCCCCGGCCGAGAACGTACAGAGCTTTTTGAACGGGGAGGGCCGGCTGACCATCGGCAGGGTACAGCCCACCTATGACCGCGGCGTGACCCCGTATGATCTGGGCAGCCTTCTGCCCGGCGACCTTGCCCCCACCATGCGGGCGGGTCTGCGTGCATTTGAACGGAAGATCGCCGGTTATACTGCCCAAGAGGCGGTGCTGACCGGCCTTGAGACCCGGACCAGCAGCCCGGTGCGGCTGCCCCGCGGCGAGGACTACCAGAGCCTGAAACTGGTCGGCCTGTACCCCTGCGGCGAGGGTGCGGGTTATGCGGGCGGCATCGTGAGCGCCGCTGTGGACGGACTGCGGGTGGCCCGGGCCATTCTGGGCCGATTTAAAACCGGGATTTGAGTAAAGGAGAGCCGATGGCGAACAAAGATCCGATCCAGCGCGATCTGGAGGAGCTCGGCCGGGTGCTGGGGGAATTCGGAGGCCTGCTGGGCGAGATGAGTGTCCAGATGGGAAATGATCTGAGCGAGGCGGCCGCGCGCGGTATGGCGGACCTGCGCACCCAGTGGGAGCGTCAGCAGGCCCGTGAGCGGGAACAGCGAGAGCACCGTGTGCAGCGCCGCGGGCGGAATCTGCCCGGCTATGCGCTCAACCTGACTTTGGGCATCGTGGGCGCGGTGCTGGGCGGCAGCTTCGCCATCACCGCACTGGGCTGCGGCATCCCGGCGGTGGTCCTGATGGCTGCAGACGACCTCGTGGCGAGGATCCTGTGGACCGTCACGGCGGTGTTTGCGGTGATGACGGCCCCGTTTGCCCGAATGAGTGTGGTGTTTCTGCAGCGGGCGGCCTGCCTGCGCCGTGCGCCCCGCTATCTGGAGCAGA
Organism: Oscillospiraceae bacterium; assembly: GCA_017472375.1. Lineage (GTDB taxonomy): Bacteria > Bacillota > Clostridia > Oscillospirales > Ruminococcaceae > SFJ001. The sequence goes on from JAFUQL010000150.1 coordinate 5,873, forward strand.
TGGAGGAGACCGGCTGGGCCGAGGAGGAATTGCTGGCCCGGTCGGCGGGCGTCTCTTTGAAGCGGGTGCAAAAGGATCTGCGCCTGCTGATGAAGATGGGTGTGCCCGCCGGATGCCACTACGATGAGGAGAGCGGCCGCTTCTATCTGCGCCGTGCCGACTGGCTGGCCGAACAGGAGCGGCAGACCGCCGACCGCAGAGCCGAGCAGGCCGAACAGGCGGCACAGGCTGCCCCTGACGATACCGCCGCCATGCTGCGGCAGGGCAGAGGGTTCGTGGAGTTCTTGCACACTTACCGGGGCAGCTTTGCACCGGAGACACAGGCCGAGATGGATCGGCTGGGCAGCATCTGCAGCGACATCTGGAGCTGGGTGGAGAAGAACCCGGCCAGTGCCCCCAAAGTGCGGCGGCTGGTCAGCTACTATCTGCCCACCACCCGCAAGCTGATCCTGGCGGCGCACACGGCTGCCGGCCAGAACGGCGCTGCTGCGATGGAGATCGGCCGGCGGGTGACCGGGACCCTGCGGGACCTGAACGCCGCCTTTGAGCGGCTGCGGGACGATCTGATGGTGGATCTGTCCATGGACGTGAGCAGCGAGATCGCCGCCATGGAGGCCATGCTGCGGCAGGACGGCCTCACCGGCAGCGGACTGACCCTATAAACGATGCGATTTTTGAGGTGCGGCGGCGAATACCCCCCGCATCCCCCGGGGATGGAGGAAACGATGCGGATGAACAAATGGATCAAGGCGGGCCTGCTGCTGTTTTTGGCGGGTTTTCTGCTGAGCATGGTGGGCGGTCCTTTCGGCGTGGCCGTGGCGATGGTGGCACTTCTGTTCGTGCTGCCTGTGGGTGTGATCCTCATGCTGCGGGACGGCGTGAAAAAGGCGACTTCGCCCGAGATGAAGATGAGCCTGAAAGAGAAGCACGAGGAGCTGAAGAGCCTGAAAGAACAGGCAAAGCACCGCTGATTTTAAATGATATTCTGTTAGAACTGTGAGGAACGACGTCTATGACCTACCACGCCTGGCAAGTAAACCGCTCCGATGAGAAAGTTGCAGCGCTGCTGGCGGCGAAGATCGGTGCGCCAAAATTGCTGGCGCGGGTCCTGACGGCCCGTGGCTACGATACCCCGGAGAAGGCCATGGGCCTGCTGGGGGAGGATGCGGTACTCAGCGATCCCTTCCTGATGAAGGATATGGACAAGGCCGTGGAGCGCATCCTGCAGGCGGTGGACGCCGAGGAACCCATCGTGGTGTTCGGCGAGTACGACGTGGACGGCGTGACCGCCACGGCGCTGCTGTTCAGCCATCTGCGCAGCATGGGCGCCAACGTGCGCTGTATGCTTCCCAGCCGGGAAGGGGACGGCTACGGCCTGTCGGAGCGAACGGTGCGCCGCCTGGCGGAGAAGGGCTACAAGCTGATCATCACGGTGGACAACGGCATCTCGGCCGCAGCGGAAGCCGAGCTGGCTGCCGAGCTGGGGATGGATGTGGTCATCACCGACCACCATCTGCCCCCGGAACAGCTGCCCCGCGCTGTTGCGGTGGTGGACCCCATGCGGGTGGATGATACCAGCCCCTACAAGGGATTTTCCGGTGCGGGCGTGGCCTTCAAGCTGTGCGCGGCGCTGGACGGCTGCGACCCGGAGGCGCTGCTGGAATTCTGCGGTGATCTGGCCGCAGTGGGCACTGTGGCCGATGTGATGGACCTGACCGGGGAGAACCACACCCTGGTGCGCCGGGGCCTGGAGGTGCTGCAGAACAGCGAGCGCCCCGGTCTGCTTGCGCTGATGGAGGCCAGCGGCCTGAGTGACCGGCCGGTGAACGCCGACACAGTGAGCTACACACTGGCCCCCCGGCTGAATGCGGCGGGCCGCATGGAGAGCGCCGCCCTCGCCCTGCAGCTGCTGCTGTGTGAGGACGAGGACCGGGCGGTGGAGCTGGCTGAGCGGCTGAATCAGTGCAACCAGGCACGGCAGGCTGCTGAGCAGGAGATCCTGACCCGGGTGCAGGCGCAGCTGGATGCGGACCCGGATCGAAAAAATGACCGTGTGCTGCTGGTTTGGGGCGAAA
>JAFUQL010000151.1 GCA_017472375.1 Oscillospiraceae bacterium
AGCCCGCCCAGGCTTCCAAGCCCAAGGCCGAGAAGCCGGAAAAGACCGACAAGCCCGAGCGCGGCGAGCGCCAGCCCCGCGCCGAAAAGCAGCCCAAGGCGCAGAACGGCCGCCAGCCCGCCAAGAAGCAGGCGCAGCAGCCCGCCCAGGCCCCCAAGGCCAAGGCTGAGAAGCAGCCCAAGGCGCAGCCTGCCCGCAAGGCGGCTGAGGCTGCCCGCCCTGAGCGCGCCGAGAAGCAGACCCGTGCCCAGCGCCCGGCCCCCCTGCCCCGCACCAAGCCCACCCGCCAGCAGGACGAGGATCCCGGCCTTCTGCTGATCACCCGCCGCCCGCCCGCCCAGAAGTTCGCCAGCTTTGAGGAGTACATCCAGAGCCACGGCGGCGTCACCGCCCCCATCATCGGGGACGAGGAGGAATGAGCGGGAAGTTCGCGGCCTTCCGGTGCCCGCTGTGTGCCGGCGACCTGACCGCCGAGGGCCGCACCCTGCGCTGCGCCGGCCGCCACAGCTTTGATGTGGCCGGCGAGGGCTATGTGAACCTTCTGCCCCCGCAGGCCAAGCGCACCAAGGACCCTGGCGACAGCCGGGAGATGGTGGCCGCCCGCCGTCGTTTTCTGCAGGCGGGGCACTACGCACCCTTCGGCGAGGCGCTGGGTGAACTGTGCTGCGAGCTGGCACAGACCGCCCGCGACCCCCATGCGCCCCATCTGCTGGACGCGGGCTGCGGCGAGGGCTGGTACAGCCGTGCCGCCGCCGCTGCCCTCACCGCCGCCGGCTGTACCCCCCGGGTGGCGGGGTTCGACATCGCCAAGCCGGCGGTGCGCCTGGCGGCAAAGGCACAGCCCGATGCCGCCTTTGCGGTGGCCGGCAGCTTTGCCATGCCGGTGCAGGACGGCTGGGCCGACCTGCTGCTGAACATCTTCTCCCCCATGGCGCGGGAGGAGTTTCTGCGGGTGCTGGCCCCGGGCGGAGCACTGGTGTACGCGGTGCCCGGCCCGGAACACCTCTACGGACTGAAAGAGGTGCTGTACGACACCCCCTATAAAAACCCCTGCGCCCCGGTGGACTACGAAGGGTTTGCCCGGGAGTCCGAGCGGGAGGTGACCGCCCGCATCCGTCTGGAGGGCGGGGCCATCGCCGACCTGTTCTCCATGACCCCCTACTACTGGAAGACCCCCCGGGAGGGCGCCGCCCGGCTGGCGGCGCTCCAGGTGCTGGAGACCGACATCCAGTTCCGGTTCGTGGTCTACCGCAAGCAGTGAAAAAACATCGATGTAAGGCAGGTCTTCGGGGCGTCCCGCGGGCCTGCCTTTTCTGTTTCCAAACTGTAAACTTTTTGTGCAGCGCAATATTTTCAAGTTCCGCAGCGGCGGGGTATGGTACAATTATAAGGACGCCCCCGCGGGGGCAGACAGACACAGAGCATGAACGGCGGCTGTGCGGAAAATTCTGCCGCGCAGCCGATGAATCGAGGTGATCCGGTGAGTTTTTTGAACCCCAAAATGAAGGAGAAGATGACCGAGGCGGTGTCCGCGGTGATGCCGGTAATGGTCATCGTGCTGCTGCTGAGCTTTACGGCCGCCCCCCTGTCCCCCAGCATCCTGCTGAGCTTCCTGATGGCCGCGCTGATGGTCATGGTGGGCATGATGTTCTTCACGCTGGGTGCGGAGATGTCCATGACCCCCATGGGCGAAAAGGTGGGCGCCCGCATGACCCAGACCAGGAATCTGGCCTTCATCGTGGTGCTCAGCTTTATTCTGGGTGTGATCATCACGGTGTCTGAGCCTGACCTGCAGGTGCTGGCCGAGCTGGTGCCTTCCATCCCCAACCAGACCCTCATCCTGGCGGTGGCGGTGGGCGTGGGCCTGTTTCTTGTGGTGGCCATCCTGCGCATGCTGCTGAGCGTGCCCCTGTCCTATCTGCTGGTGGGGCTGTATCTTGTGGTGTTTGCGCTGGCCTTCTTCGTTCCCGGGGACTTCCGGGCCATCGCCTTCGACTCCGGCGGCGTGACCACCGGCCCCATGACCGTGCCCTTCATCATGGCGCTGGGCGTGGGCATTTCGGCCATCCGTAACGACCGCAACGCCGCCGACGACAGTTTCGGTCTGGTGGCGCTGTGTTCGGTGGGTCCCATTCTGGCGGTGCTCATCCTGGGTATGATCTTCACCCCCGGTGAGAGCGCCCCCGCCGTGGTGCAGGAGATCGAGATCCGCGACACGGTGGAGCTGTGGAAAATGTTCGCCCATGAGCTGCCCGAGTACATGAAGGAGATCGCCGTCTCCCTGCTGCCCATCGTGGTGTTCTTCGGCATCTTTCAGGTGGTGTCCCTGCGGCTGGACCGGCACAGCCTGGGCCGCATCCTCATCGGCCTGGTGTATACATATGTGGGTCTGGTGCTGTTCCTCACCGGCGCGAACGTGGGCTTTATGCCTGCGGGTACCTATCTGGGTCACGCCATCGCCGGCGAGAGCTACCGGTATCTGCTCATCCCCATCGGTGCGGTGATCGGCTACTTCATCGTCCGGGCCGAGCCGGCGGTCTATGTGCTGAACCACCAGGTGGAGGAGATCACCGACGGCGCCATCTCCGCCCGGGCCATGGGCACCAGCCTGTCGCTGGGCGTGGCCGCCTCGGTGGCGCTGGCCATGACCCGGGTGCTCACCGGCATCCCCATCCTGTGGTTCCTCATCCCGGGCTATGCGGTGGCGCTGGGCCTGAGCTTTGTGGTGCCCAAGATCTTCACCGCCATCGCCTTTGACTCCGGCGGCGTGGCCTCCGGCCCCATGACCGCCACCTTCCTGCTGCCGCTGGCGCAGGGCGCCTGCGTGGCGGTGGGCGGCGACCTGGCGGCGGACGCCTTCGGCGTGGTGGCCATGGTGGCCATGACCCCCCTCATCACCATCCAGATCCTGGGCCTGGTGACCGTCATCAAGAACCGCAAGCGCACCGCCGGCGCCTACCGTCTGCCTGAGGCGGACGAGGACGCCATCATCGAGCTGTAAGGAAAGGAGACGCGAACCATGAGTGAATTGTCCCTGATGGTGACCATCACAGGCCGCAAGATGGACCGGAAGTTCGTGGACTTCTACCAGAAAGCGGGGCTGCCGGTGTCCTACGTCACGGTGGGCAACGGCACCGCCTCCAGCGAGATCCTGGACTACTTCGGTCTGGACGGCTCGGAGAAGAGCATACTGTTCCAGGTCATCACCGACACGAAATGGAAAACGGTCAAGCGGCAGCTGCGCCTGACCATGAACATCGACGTGCCCGGTGTGGGCATCGTCTTTCTGGTGCCGCTGAGCAGCATCGGCGGCGCCAAGGCACTGAACTACCTGACGGCCATGCAGGACTATGCGAAAGGGGAGGAATCCACCTTGAAAGAGACGAAATTCGAGCTTCTGGTGGCGATCGCGAACCAGGGCTACAACCAGAAGATCATGGATGCCGCCCGCAGGGCAGGTGCCGGCGGAGGCACGGTCATCCACGCCAAGGGCACCGGTACCCAGTTGGCCGAGCAGTTCATGGGCGTGACCCTGGTGCCCGAGAAGGAGATGGTGTTCATCGTGACCCGCACCGGGCAGAAGAATGCCATCATGCGGGCCATCATGGACGAGGCGGGCACCGGCACCAAGGCCGGCGCCATCGTGTTCTCCCTGCCGGTCACCGATACCGCGTGCATGGGTCTGCGCATGATGGAGGACCCGGAGGACTGAGCGGACAGTTCGGCCTGTTCCGCGCAATGAAGCGACAAAAAACAGAGCGGTACATCGCGAGGTGTACCGCTCTGTTTTTCTGTCCGGATGCCCGAAGTATAATTTTCATCTCCTGACAAACAATAGCACTGCAAGACCAAAACAAGGAGAGACAGCTATGAAAGCAACCGGAATCGTTCGCCGCATCGATGATCTGGGCCGGGTGGTCATCCCCAAGGAGATCCGCCGCACCCAGCGCATCCGGGAGGGCGACCCCCTTGAGATCTTCACCACCGGCGACGGCGAGGTGGTGTTCAAGAAATATTCCCCCATGGGCGAGGTGAGCCGCATCGCCGCCCAGTACGCCGAGGCGCTGGCCAAGAACCTGAATGCCTCTGCCCTCATCTGCGACCGGGACCACATCCTGTCGGCGGCCGGGCCGGGGCGGCGGGACTATGCCGACCGCCGGGTGAGCCTGCCGCTGGAGCGGCTGATGGAGAACCGGGTTCCCTACAGCTACAGCGGCCACCCGGAGGAGGTCATCTACCCCTGTGAGGAGACCAGCCGGCACATTCTGGCTGCCGCGCCCATTCTGGCGGCGGGAGATGTGGTGGGCGCGGTGATGTGTCTGGGGGACGACCGCCGGGTGCGGCCCTCCGACCAGATGACCAAGTGCATCGCCGTGGCCTGTGCCTTTCTGGGCGACAGCTTCGTGAGCTGACTGCCCGGCGGGTTTTCAACATTTTTTCAGAAACAAGTGAAAAACCCCGGCCTGCTTTTCAAAAAGCAGGCCGGGGCCTTTTCGTATCTCAGTGGGCTTCGGTGCGGGCCCCGGTGCCGGGGTCCATCAGCTCTACGCTCATGCGCAGCAGGTCCAGGGGCTTCTCCCCCGGAAGCATCTTCAGGGCGAGGCAGGGCCGTGCGGTCATGTCCACGGCGATGCGGTCGCCCAGCTCGTCAAACAGGCGGGTCAGATCGGTGCGCATCAGCTCCTCACTGTAGAACAGCAGCTTGCTGCCCTTCTGGCCGATCTCCTCGATGCGGCAGCGGGCGGCGGTCACCCGGATGAGGCTCACGTCCACCAGGCCGGACACGCTGTCCGGCACATCGCCGTACCGGTCGATCAGCTCGTCCAGCACGTCGGTGGCATCGTCGGCGGTCTGGATGGCGGCGATCCGCTTGTAGGCCTCGATGCGGCCGGCCGCATCCGGGATGAAGCTCTCGGGGATGTAGGCATCCACCGCGATGTCGATGAGGCAGTTGCTCTTGTCCGGGGCCACCGGTTCGCCCTTGGCGGCGGCGATGGCCTGGTTCAGCAGCTTCACATACAGGTCGTAGCCGATGGCCTCCATGTGCCCGTGTTGGCTCTGCCCCAGCAGGTTACCTGCGCCGCGGATCTGCAGATCCCGCATGGCGATGCGGAAGCCGGAGCCAAAGCTGGTGAACTCACGGATGGCTGACAGCCGCTTGCTGGCCAGTTCGGTGAGGGTCTTGTCCCGGCGGAAGGTGAAGTAGGCGTAGGCCTTGCGGCCGGAGCGGCCCACCCGCCCCCGGATCTGGTACAGCTGCGCCAGACCCATCCGGTCGGCATCCTCAATGATGAGGGTGTTGCAGTTGCGCACGTCCACGCCGGTCTCGATGAGGGTGGTACAGACCAGCACGTCGATCTCGTTGTCCAGAAGCTGCTGCCATACCCGGCTCAGGGCCTCCTCGCCCATCTTGCCGTGGGCGGTGCCGACACGGGCCTCGGGGGCCATTTTGGCCACCCGCGCCGCCGCCTGGTCCAGCGTGCCGATCTGGTTGTGCAGGTAGTACACCTGCCCGCCCCGGGCCAGCTCCTTGCGGATGGCCTCCCCCACGATGCCCTCGTCGTACTCCAGCACATAGGTCTCGATGGGCTGCCGCTCGAAGGGCGGCTCCTCGATGGTGGACATATCCCGGATGCCGCTCATGGCCATGTTGAGGGTGCGGGGAATGGGCGTGGCCGACAGGGTGAGCATATCCACCCCCACAAAGGCCTCCTTGAGCTTTTCCTTGTGCTTGACGCCGAAGCGCTGCTCCTCGTCGATGATGACGAGACCCAGGTCCTTGAACTTCACGTCCTCGCTGAGGATGCGGTGGGTGCCCACCAGCACGTCGATGCTGCCCCGCTTCAGTGCCTCCAGGTCAGCCTTCTGCTGCTTGGCGGTGCGGAACCGGCTCAGCAGGCCGATGCGGAAATTGAACGGCTCCATACGGGCCAGCGCGGTGTTGTAGTGCTGCCAGGCCAGCAGGGTGGTGGGGGCCAGAATGGCCACCTGCTTGCCGCCCATCACCGCCTTGAAGGCGGCGCGCAGGGCGACCTCGGTCTTGCCCACGCCCACGTCGCCGCACAGCAGCCGGTCCATGGGCCAGGGCTGTTCCATGTCCTGCTTGATCTCATGGGCGGCGGTGAGCTGGTCGTCGGTCTCGTCGTAGTCGAAGCGGGTCTCGAAGTCCCGCTGCCAGTCTCCGTCTTCGGGGAAAGCGAAGCCCTTGGCCGCCTTGCGCCGGGCGTAAAGCTGCACCAGCTCCTGGGCGATCTCCTCGGTGGCCTTCTTCACCCGGGTGCGGGTGCGGATCCAGCCCTCGCCGCCCAGCCGGCTCAGTTTCACCTTGCCGTCGTCGTCGCCGGGGGCGGTGTAGCGGCTGAGCAGATCCAGCTGGGTGACCGGAACAAAAAGCTGGTCGCCCTTGTCGTACTGGATCTTCAGGTAGTCCTTTTCCATGCCCTGGATGGTCATGCGCTGGATGCCCGCATACAGGCCGATGCCGTGGTTCTGGTGCACCACATAGTCGCCGGGCTGGATGTCGGTCAGGCTGGACAGCGCATCCTTGTTGCGCTTGGCCCGCTGCTTGGCCTTGTCGCCGCTGGAGCCCTGCCGCCGGCCGGTGATCAGGGCAAATTTTGCAAAGGGGAACTGCACGCCGCCGGTGAGATGGCCGGGCAGGGCGTACACGATGCCGGGCGCGGGCAGCACCTCCGGGTTGGCGGTGGCCCGCAGACCCCGGTGGGCCAGATCCTTGGCCAGCGCCTGTGCGGCCCGCTCGGTGCCGGCCAGCACTGCCGCCGCGTAGCCGCTGTCCAGCAGGGGTTTCAGATCCTCCAGCAGACTGGGCACGTCGCCGCTCCAGCTGGGCAGGGTGTGGCAGGGCACGTCCACCAGCGCCCGCAGCCGCACGCCCACCAGTGCCCGGGCAAAGTTGTCGCAGGCAAGGGTACGGTACCTGGCGGCCTCAGCGTACAGCCAGTCGGTGTCCAGATAGTAACGGTCCAGCCCCGGGGCCAGCACACCCTCCTCCAGCAGCCCCTTCAGCTCCTCCGCCCGGCGGAACCGGGTGGCCCGCTGGGCCTCGTCGATGCGGGCGGGCTCCTCCAGAACCACCAGCGGGTCGTCAAAGTAGTCCAGCAGGGTGGCGGGGTGCGGGTAACGGGCGGACAGGTATTTGTCCAGGTTCTCGGGCACAAGGCCGCTGTCGAGCTGCTCCAGCTCGGGGGCCATGGCCTCCAGCAGGGCGGTCTTTTTCTTCCCCCGGAAGCCGGCCGCCCAGTCCCGCAGGGCTGCGGCGGTGGCGGCGGCGTCCCCGAACAGCACTTCGCGTGCCGGGGACAGGTAGACCTTCTCCAGCCGGTCGCCCCGGCGCTGGGTCAGCAGGTCGAACTGATTCAGGGTGTCGATCTCGTCGCCCCAGTACTCCAGACGGGCCGGGGCGGCCATGTCGGGCGGGTACAGGTCCAGGATGCCGCCGCGCACGCTGAACTGGCCGGGGCCTTCCACCCGGTCGCGGCGGGTGTAGCCGGCGGCGAACAGCCGCGCGACCAGCTGCTTCTGGGGGATCTCCATGCCGGGCTTCAGGGTGAGGGTGTTGGAGCAGAACTCACCCCGGGGCACGGTGTACTGTAAAAGGCCCTCGGCGGGCACGCACACTGCATTGATGCGTCCGCCCACGATGCCGCCCAGCACCGCCAGCCGGCGGTACTCATACTCGCGGCCTGCGCCCTCGATGGGGCGAAGCAGCAGGTCACGGGCGGGGAACACCGCGGCATTCAGCCCCAGTGCGGTCAGGTCGGCGGCGCAGCGGGTGGCCTCGGCCTCGCCGGCGCATACCAGGCACACCGGCCGGCCCATGCGGCGGGCCAGCAGGGCCACTGCGGCCATGCGCCCGGCGGGGGGCATGCCGAACAGGGCCGTGATGCCCGGGGCCGAGAGGCCCTCGGTCAGGCGGCCGAATTCGGGGCTTGCCACAAAGGGCGATTCATAGGGGATGCTGGGCATGGTGGCGCCTCCTTTCCGCGCGGGGGTGAGAAAAAGGCCCCCGGGGGAGCCTTTTGCGGTCGATGGATCAGCGGTTGTACTTGTTCTGCGCCTCGCTGAGCTTGCCGGCCATGATCAGGCGGCAGGCGGCCTCAGCGTCGGGGTAGCGGGCATCGATGGCCTTGCGGTCGTCGCCGGAGGGCTTGCCCAGCACCCAGTCGGCCAGGTCGTACTCAGGGTGGGGCTTCTTGCCCACGCCCATGCGGATGCGGGGGAACTCCTGGCTGTTCAGGTGGG
>JAFUQL010000152.1 GCA_017472375.1 Oscillospiraceae bacterium
GGTACGGCTGCCACCATGCAGATCGAGGAGAACCTGGCCCTTGCCGCCCGCCGCGGCAAGCCCCGCAGCCTGCGCAGCGGCATCACCCGCGCCGAGCGCGAGGAGTACCGCGAGCTGCTGAAGATGCTGGATCTGGGCCTTGAGGATCGCCTGACCAGCAAGGTGGGCCTGCTCTCCGGCGGCCAGCGTCAGGCGTTGACCCTGCTGATGGCCACTCTGCAGAAGCCCAAGCTGCTGCTTCTGGACGAGCACACCGCCGCGCTGGACCCCAAGACTGCGGCCAAGGTGCTGACCCTGTCGGACAAGATCGTGCGGGAGAACAACCTGACCACTCTGATGATCACCCACAACATGAAGGATGCCATCAAATACGGCAACCGTCTGATCATGATGTACGAGGGGCATATCATCTACGATGTGCAGGGTGAGGAGAAACAGAACCTGCGTGTGAGCGACCTGCTGGCCAAGTTTGAGCAGGTCAGCGGCGGCGAATTTGCCAACGACCGGATGCTGCTGTCCTGAAACACCCCATAAAATGCGCAATAAATCAGAGCCCTGCGGAGCAAAGCGGCCCCGCGGGGCTTTTTTGTGGGCATAAAAATCTAAAATTTTGCAAACAATGCGTGATACCGATTGTTTATCCAAACACTTTGTGTTATAATCACTTAAATGTGGGCACATGGGCCCGCATCCGCCGCCAATGCGGATACAGGTAAAAAATGGAGGATTACACCTTGCGGTTTGACGCCATATTATTTGACGTGGACGGAACGCTGGTCCACTCCAGCCCGGGCATTCTGGGCACGATGGAATACACCTTCCGCACCATGGGGGTGGATCCTGCACAGCTGGACCTGAACCGCTATATTGGCCCGCCGCTGCGCAAGACCTTCATGGAGGTCTTTGGCGATGAGGCAAAGGCCGAACAGGCGGTGGATACCTACCGCGCCTATTATAAGGTGTGGGGGCAGCATCAGTGCACCCTGTTTCCCGGGGTGGAGGAGATGCTGAAGACCCTGAAGGCCCACGGCACGGTCCTCTGCACCGCCACCTGCAAGCCGGTCCCCGTGGTGACCCCCATCCTGAAAGAGCTCGGCATTGCCGGCTACTTCGATGTGGTGGGCGGCGCGACCATGGACGAGCGGGTGGACGATAAGCCCTCGGTCATTCGCAGTGTGCTGGAGCAGCCGGTCACCGGCGGCAGGCGCATTCTGATGGTGGGCGACCGTGCCGACGACCTGCTGGGTGCAGGGGCGAACGCCCTGCCGGCAGCAGGCGTGCTGTACGGCTATGGCAGCCGTGAGGAGCTGGAGCGCTGCGACCATGTTTTCATGGCCGAGGACTGTGAGGCTCTGGTGCAGTATATCCTTTCGGATCAGTGAATCCGGCCACAGGCGGGCGCCGCTGCGGAAGAGTTACATATTCCGGCGGTCTGCATCTGGCCAAAGAACCATTCAATGCTTTGAGCAAGACCTGGAGGACATATTCCTTATGAAACGATTTGATCTTAACAATCTGTCGCCGGTGCAGAAAAAAGCCGCCATCGTGCTGGCGGTCTGTGTGCTGGCGGTCGTTCTCACCCTGTCGGTGACAGTAGCGATGGTGAGCGGTGCCGGCAGCGAAGAAACTCCCTCCGGCAGCAGCAGCCAGAGCGGCAGCATCAGCAGCGGTGAGAGTTCTTCTTCCGGCTACGACCAGAGTCAGTTCCAGATCAACGAGACCTCTGCGGCCATTCTGCCCGAAACGGAGGATGCCGGCAAGGAGTATCTGGAGGAGACGGTGTTTGCGGGCGATTCCAATACCGTCCGCATGAACAGCTACGGCCTGCTCAGCCTGGATCAGTTTGTGGGCACCGAGGGGCTGGGCATCCAGTCGGTCACCAGCGCAAAGTGCGTTGCGTTCAAGAGCGACTCCAACCTGTACACCATTCCCGAGGCCATCGCCAAGATGAAGCCCCGCCGCGTGATCCTCACCTTCGGCACCAACAATGCCGACGGCACCATGACCAAGGACGAGTTCATTCAGAACTACCGCGATGTGCTGGCGGCCATCGAGGAGAGCTACAGCTACTGCGACATCATCGTCAACGCCATTCCTCCCATCCCCGAGGACCATAGCACCTACCCCACCATGGACATGGCCCTGATCGACGAGTTCAACCAGGCGCTGGTGGAACTGTGCGAGGAACTGGGCTACAAGTTCCTGAACAGCTCCGAGGTGCTGAAGGCCGACAGCGGTTTCGGCAAGAGCGGCTATTTCCAGGCCGGTGACATCCATATGCGCTCCGATGCGCTGAAGGCCATCCTGACCTATGTGCGCACCCATGCCTATGAGACGGAGGACCGTCGCCCCAATACCAGCAACGTGCCCAAGCGCACCAACCCGGGCACCAACAACCCCACCACTGTGCCGTCCAGCTCCAGCTCCTCCAGCAGCGAGGCGCAGAGCTATACCGCCAACTACGATGTGGAGGACAGCACCCAGGGTACACTGACCTATGGCAACAGCGTGGGCCAGACCAAGCTGTCCTTTAAGGTGAACGACCCCACCGCCAGCTACACAGTCACTGCGGTGCCCGCCGAGGGCTATGAGTTTGTGAAGTGGAGCGACGGTGTGACCACTGCCACCCGTACGGACAAGGACTTCAAACAGAACCTGTCGGTGCGTGCCCAGTTTGCCCGCAAGCTGAGCATCACTGTGGAGCCGGGCAGCGTGTCCATGTTCCAGGGCGACAACGTGACCCTGAAGGCCATCGTCACCGGCGCGGACGTGAAGAACGTCCAGTGGACCGGCGCCGCCCAGAGCACCGGCGAGACCTACTCGCTGAATGAGCTGAGCGTCGGCAAGTGGACCATCACCGCCACCATCA
>JAFUQL010000153.1 GCA_017472375.1 Oscillospiraceae bacterium
CGGCTCCGCGCCCTGCAAGGAGGCACGCTATGTCCCTGTTGAACCCCGCGAGACTGCTCCTCTATGTGCTGCGCGCGCGGTGTATGCTCATCAGCCTGCCCGCCCACGAGGCGGCGCACGCCCTGTCGGCGCTGGTGCTGGGCGACGACACCGCCCGCAACGAGGGGCGGCTCACCCTGAACCCCTTTGCCCACTTCAATTTGCTGGGCACCCTGAGCTTCATCCTGCTCGGCATCGGCTGGGCGGACCCGGTGCCGGTGGATCCGCGCCGCTTCCGCAGCGTCAGTCCCCGGGTAGGCATGGCGCTGACCGCCGCTGCCGGCCCACTCACCAATCTGCTGCTGGCCTTTGTGTCGGTGGTGGCGTACAAGTTTGTCTACTATCTGGCGCCGGACACGGTGCTGATGGCGTTCGTGCTGTACTTTTTCAACAATCTGGCGGTGATGAATCTGGCGCTGGCGGCTTTCAACCTGCTGCCGCTCCCGCCCTTTGACGGCAGCCGGCTGTTCAGCCTGCTGCTGCCCGCCGGCCTGTACCGCAAGAGCATCCAGTACGAGCGGTACATCTTCTTTGTGATCTTTGCCCTGCTGATGCTGGGCGTGCTTGATGTGCCTCTGGCCATGATGCAGAATGCCCTGTGGGATTTTCTGAATTGGTCCACCGGCTTTGTGGAAGTGGTGCTTGGGCTGACCGGCCCGGCAGGCACCGCTGTGTGAGTGAAACATTGTGAGGGATTATGGAAGCGATCACCTTTCGGCTGGAGGAGTTTGAGGGCCCGCTGGACCTTCTGCTCTATCTGGTGAGCAAAAACAAAATGGATCTGCACGACATCCCCATCCTGGAGCTGATCGAGCAGTACACCGCCATCATCGACAGCCTGGAAGAGCGGCGGATGGAGGTGGCCAGCGAGTTCATCGAGATGGCGGCCCGCCTGCTGCAGATGAAGAGCTACCTGCTGCTGCCCCGCAGCGAGGAGGCTGAGCGCATGCGGGAAGAGCTGACCGGCGAGCTGATCGAGTACAGCACCTGCCGCAAGGTGGCTCAGAGGCTGGGTGTAATGGCATCCAATTCGTTCATGGCGGTGCGCAAGCCTGCCGAGATGGAACCGGACCATACTTATCTGCATAAGCATGAGGCCTCGCTGCTGCAGCAGGCGTGGTTCAGCCTGATGGGCCGCAGTGTGCGCAAGAAGAAGCCCCGGCAGGAGCAGTTCGAACCGCTGGTGGCGGCGCCCTTCGTGTCGGTGGCCAGCCGGGTGGTGTACCTGCTGCGCGGGCTGACCGGCGGCACCATCCATCGGCTGCGGCAGATGTTCCGCCCCGGTGCGGGCCGCAGTGAAACGGTGGCGACCTTCCTGGCGGTGCTGGAGCTGATCCGCGCCGGGCGCATCTCCATTGATGAAGAGGAAGAGGTGACCCTGGCACGCGGCAAGGTGCGGGGTACAAAAGAGGTGACGGAATGGAACTGAAGCAATATCAGGGCGCGCTGGAAGCGATGCTGTTCGCCCATGCGGAGCCCATCAGCAGCGCCCGGCTGGCCGAGGTGCTGGAGATCGAGGAACCGGTGGTGGAGCGCCTGCTGGTGAATCTGAGCGGCGAGCTGATGGAGGACGACCGGGGCCTGACCCTGCTCCATCTGGAGGACCGCTGGCAGCTCGCGACCAAAAACGAGTATGCGACCTATGTAAAACGGGTGCTGGACACCCGCCGCAATACGCCTCTGAGCCAGGCGGCGCTGGAGGTGCTGGCGGTGATCGCCTACAACCAGCCGGTGAGCCGCAGCTTTATTGATCAGGTGCGCGGCGTGGATTCCTCTTCGGTGGTGTCCGGCCTGCTGGAAAAGGGGCTGATCGCCGAGGCGGGCCGTCTGGATCTGCCGGGCCGCCCGGTGAGTTTTGCCACCACCGATGTGTTCCTGCGGGCCTTCGGTCTGTCCAGTCTGAGCCAGCTTCCCAGCCTGCACGGCGACGATCTGCCGCTGGAGGAGCTGGCCCGCACCGGGCTGCCTCCGCTGGAAAGCGATGAGGAGGGCTGAGCCATGCTGGCGGTGCTGTTGACCGTTGCAAAGGTACTGCTGATCCTGCTGGCCGCGGTGCTGGGGCTGGTGCTTTTTGTGCTGCTCATCCCCGTCACGGTGGGACTGCAGTCGGAAAACGGGGAGTTCCGGGTCTGGCTGCGGCTGTGGTTCGTGAA
>JAFUQL010000154.1 GCA_017472375.1 Oscillospiraceae bacterium
CTGCAGCGAGGACGGCCTGACCAACGCCAACAGCCCTAAGAGCGAGGCGGTCAAGGCGTGGGGCGGCGACATCGTGCTGACCACCCAGACCGAGAAGCCCGACACCTTCAAGTTCAAGCTGATCGAGGCGCTGAACCCCGAGGTGCTGAAGGCCGTCTACGGCGACGACAACGTGACCGGCGACCTGGCCAGCGGCATCACCGTCAAGGCCAACGGCGACCAGCAGGCCGAGTGCTGCTGGGTGTTCGACCTGGTGATGCGCGGCGGTGCGCTGCGCCGCATCGTGGTGCCCTGTGCGGCCGTCACCGAGGTGGGCGAGGTGGTCTACAAGACCAACGAGCCGGTGGGCTACAAGACCACCATCACCGCCGTGCCCGACGACAACGGCAACACCCACTACCAGTACGATCTGCGCAAGTAAGGGGGGCGGGCGGATGAACGTGACCCTGAAAGACGGCTTTGTGCTGGAGGTGGCGGACAACGCCGCCGACAACATGGAGCTGGTGGATGCGCTGGCCGACACCCAGGACGAGGATCCTCTGGCCATGAGCCGGGTCTGCCTGCTGGTGCTGGGCAAGACCCAGCGCAAGGCGCTGTACGACCATCTGCGCTGCGAGGATGGCCGTGTGCCGGTGGCCGCCGTGAGCGGCGCCGTTGCAGAGATCTTCACCGCGCTGGGCAGTGCGGGAAAAAACTCCTGACCCTCGCCGGGATGCTCGCCGCCGGCCGGGATGAGCTGATCTGCGACCTGGCCGAGACCTATGGCCTGCTGGACTGGCAGGCCGTTCCGGTGCGCACCCTGGCCACCCTGGCGGCGGGCCTGCGCCCGGATGCCCGCATCCGGCTGAAGCTGGCCGGGCAGACGGTGCCCATGGACACCTTGCTGGCGGCGGGCACGCTGGACCGGCTGAGCTGGCTGGTCTGGGCGCAGACCGAGGAGGCCCGCAGCGGGCGGGGCCGCCCGCGCTCGGTGACCGATCTGCTGCTGGGCGGCGAGACCGGCGAGGGAGAGGGGGCGGTGGCGGCCTTTGCCACCGCAGAGGAATTTGAGGCGGCGTGGGCCGCAGGAGGAGGTGGCAGCCATGGCAGGAACTGAGGTCGCCAAGGCGTATGTGCAGATCGTACCCTCGGCGCGGGGCATCTCCGGCAGCATCTCCAATGTGCTGAGCGGCGAGGCCGACCGGGCGGGCACCCAGGCGGGCGAGAGCATCGGCAGCAAGCTGGCCGGTGCCGTCAAGGGGGCTCTGGCCGCCGCAGGCATTCAGCAGGCGCTGAGCGCGGCCCTCACCGAGGGCGCAGCCCTGCAGCAGAGCCTGGGCGGCGTGGAGACCCTGTTCGGCCAGAGCGCCGACACGGTGATCCGCGCGGCGGAAAACGCCTACCGCACCGCCGGCATGTCCGCCAATGAGTACATGGAGACAGTGACCGGCTTCTCGGCCAGCCTGCTGCAGGGCCTTGCCGGGGACACCGAGGCCGCAGCGGCCGTGGCCGACATGGCCCTGACTGACATGGCCGACAACTCCAACAAGATGGGCACCAGCATGGAGCTGATCCAGAATGCCTATCAGGGTTTTGCAAAGCAAAATTACACCATGCTGGACAACTTAAAGCTGGGCTACGGCGGCACCAAGACCGAAATGGAGCGGCTGCTAGCCGACGCCCAGAAGCTCACCGGCGTGAGCTACGACATCGACAACCTGGCGGACGTCTACTCCGCTATCCATGCCATCCAGCAGGAGATGGGCATCACCGGCACCACTGCAAAAGAGGCCGCCACCACCCTGTCCGGCTCCATGGCGGCCATGAAGTCCGCCTTCTCCAACGTGCTGGCGCAAATCACCCTGGGCGGCGACCTGACCGGCGCACTGAACGCGCTGGTGGACACCGCCGTCACCTTTTTGGGGCAGAACCTGCTCCCGGCTCTGTGGAACATCCTGTCCGCCATGCCCGGGGCGCTGGTCACGCTGGTGCAGGCGGTCATCCCCGGCAACATGGCCCAGCTGGCCGCCGATCTGGTCACCCAGCTGGACGGCTTCCTGCACGGGCAGCTCCCCGCTCTGCTGGCGGGTGGCGTGCGCATGGTCCTCGGCCTGGCCGAGGGCTTTTTGCAGGGTCTGCCCCAGGTGACCGCCACAGTGGGCGTGCTGGTCAGCAGTGCGCTGGACACCCTGCTGGCAGCTGTACCCATGCTGCTGCAGGCGGGCGTGACCCTTGTGGCCAATCTGGCCGCGGGCTTCGTGGCGAATCTGCCGGCCGTCCTGACGGCTGCAGCGGGAATGCTGGCCGGGGTACTGGCCACCATCGCCGAATACCTGCCCGCGATGCTCCAGAAGGGCATCGAGCTGATCGGGCAGCTGGCCGCCGGTCTGATCGCCGCCATCCCGACCGCAGTGGCGGCCATCCCCCAGATCATTGCGGGCATCCGGGATGAGTTTATGCAGTTCGACTGGCTGGCCCTGGGCGGTGACATCGTCCGGGGCATCGCCAGCGGCATCACCGCCGCAGTGGGTGCCATCGTGGACGCCGCAAAGCGGGCTGCCCAGGCGGCACTGGATGCGGCCAAGAGTTTTCTGGGCATCGCATCCCCGTCCAGGGTCATGCGGGAGCAGGTGGGCAAGTGGATCCCCGCCGGCATCGCCGAGGGCATCCGGGCGGGCAGCGGCTCGGTCACCCGGGCCATGGAGGAGCTGACCGACCTGACCACCGCACCGGTGCAGTCCGCTGTGCGGCTGAGCGCCGGCAGCGTGGGCACTGGAGCCCTCGCAGGTGGGGTCACCTACCAGCTCAGCCAGACCATCCACACCCACGACAGCCTCTCGCCGGCCGAGATGACCCGGGAGGCCGAGGATATGCTGAAGCGCGCCGCATGGGCGCTGCCGTGAGGAGGGAGCCATGGCCGAGATCTTTATCTACGAGAATCAGCGCGGCGGCACCTTGATCCTGCGCGCCGACGGCGACAGCTTCGTCACCGACATCCCGAATCTTTCGGCGGTGGATGCGACCATCAGCGAGGCGCAGGGCGTCGGACAGGTGGGCGCCACCGCCACCGATGCCTCCATCCAGCCCAAGAGCATCACCGTCAGCGGTGCGGTGCGCAATGCCCCCGCCCGGGCGGCTCTGCTGGCGGCGGTCCTTCCGGGCGTACCGGCGCGGCTCACCTTTGTGGACGGCAGCACCCGCCGGTATCTGGAGGGCATCCCTTCCAAAAGCCCGGAGATCTCCAACCGCCGCGGGGTGCAGGCGTTCCAGTTCACGCTGCGCTGCTCCTACCCCTACTGGCGGGGTGAGGAGAGCCCCAGCTCGCTGGCAGGGCTGTCGGCCCTGTTCAGCTTCCCCTGCTCGCTGGCGGGGGAGTGGAAGATCAGCAGCCGCTCCACCGATGTGTTTTCCACGGTGGAGAGCCCCGGCAATATGCCGGCCAGCTTCACGGTGCGCTTCTGCGCCCGTACCCAGGTCACCGACCCGGAGATCTACCACCTGGAGAGC
>JAFUQL010000155.1 GCA_017472375.1 Oscillospiraceae bacterium
CAAACGTGTGAATGATAAGACCGGCACCCTGCAAACGCGGTGCCGGTCTTTTTTTGTTTGGGCTTGGGGGGGCAGGAAACACGCTGGCAGCATCGCTGCAGCGATCTCCCCTCCCCCCCACCGGCCCTGCTCCTTGCCGGCGGCGCGGAGCATCCGCTCCAGCTCCAGCGCCGCCAGGCTCAGGGGGCGGCTGCGGTCCTTCACCAGGCAGATGTGCCGGGGCGGGAGCTCCTCCTCCAGGTGTACCCGGACGATCTCCCCCTTTTCCAGCGCCTCCCGGGCGAAGCCCTCGGGCAGAAAGCCCAGCCCCAGGTCGCTGCGGATCATCGGCAGGATCTGGTCGGTGGTGGCGGTCTCCACCTCCGGCTGCAGCGCAAGCCCCTGCCGGGCGAACAGCCCGTCGTAGAAGGCAAAGGTCTGGGTGGCCGGGCCGATGCTCACAAAGGGCAGCTCCGCCAGCTCCCGCAGGCTGTGCACCCCCTGCGCCAGATGCGCGAACCCGGGGCCCGCCGCCAGAATGTCCCGGAATTCCACCAGCGGCGTTTCGGTCAGCGGGCGGCTCGCCCCGGTGGGGGCAGACACCACCGCCAGATCCACCGCGCCGCTCTTGACCGCCGCCAGCGACAGCACGTTGGACTGGTTGGTCACCCGCACCGACACCCCCGGGTGCGCCTGCCGAAACCGCCCCAGCACCGCCAGAAGCAGCCCGTGCAGGCCCAGCTCGCTGGTGCCCACCGCCACCCGGCCCTCGGCCAGGCTGCGCTCGCCCGCCAGCTCTGCCTCGCCCGCCTGGAGCTGCTCCACCGCCGCCGCCACCCGGGCGTACAGCCGCTCGCCCTCCGGGGTCAGGGTCACGCCCCGGTTGGAGCGCAGGAACAGCCGGCAGCCCAGCTGCCGCTCCAGCTCGTTCATGGTGCGGGTGATGTTGGGCTGGCTGTTCATCAGCACCGCCGCCGCCCGGGTGAAGCTGTGGTACTTGGCCACATGGTAAAAAATGCGGTAGTGGTCGTAGGGCACCGGCATGCCGCGCACCTCCTTTTGGTCATATCATTTTGATATGGAAGCCATATCAAAAATACGTTTTACATATCCCGTTTTCCCCAGTATAATACGGGGTAGAACCAAACACAAGGAGAAACTTTCATGAACAAAGACCTCACCGTGGGCGCACCGTCCGCCGTACTGTGGCGGTTCTGCCTGCCGCTGTTTGGCAGCATCGTCTTCCAGCAGCTTTACAACCTGGCCGACAGCTTCGTCGCCGGGCGGTTCATCGGCGAAAACGCCCTGGCCGCCGTGGGCAACAGCTACGAGATCACTCTGATCTTCATCGCCTTTGCCTTCGGGTGCAACATGGGCTGTTCGGTGATCACCTCCCAGCTGTTCGGCGCGAAGGACTACAAAAACCTGCGCACCGCCGTCACCACCGCCATGCTGGCCACCGCAGTGCTGTGTACCGTGCTGATGGTCTTCGGCATCGCGGGCAGCGGCTGGATGCTGGAGCGCATCCACACCCCCGCCGAGATCCTGGCCGATTCGGCGCTGTATCTGGACATTTACATTCTGGGCCTGCCCTTTTTGTTCTTCTACAACCTGTCCACCGGCGTGTTCTCGGCGCTGGGCGATTCCCGCACGCCGTTCCTGTTCCTGGCCTTCTCCTCCACCGCCAACATCTTCATGGACATCCTGTTCGTCACCGCCTTTGACATGGGGGTGGCGGGCGTGGCCTGGGCCACCTTCCTGTGCCAGGGCGTGAGCTGTGTGCTGGCGGTTGCGGCGGTGCGGCGGCGGCTGACCGCCCTGCCGGTGGAGGGCCCGGCCCACCTGATCAGCCTGCCGCTGCTGGGGCGCATCGCCCGGGTGGCGGTGCCCAGCATCCTGCAGCAGAGCTCCATCTCCATCGGCAACATCCTGATCCAGAGCGTCATCAACGGGTTCGGCCCGGGGGTCATCGCGGGCTACGCAGCGGCGGTGAAGATGAACAACCTGGTCATCACCTCGTTCACCACGCTGGGCAACGGCGTGTCCAGCTTCACCGCCCAGAACCTGGGCGCAGACAAGCCCCACCGGGTGCGGGAGGGCTTTTGGGCCGGGTGCAGGCTGGTGTGGGCGCTGAGCGTGCCGCTGTTTGCGGCGTACTTCTTCGCCGGGCGGTGGCTGCTGCTGCTGTTCATGGAGCACCCCGAGGGCGAAGCCATGGCCGCCGGCCTGATGTTTTTGCGCGTGCTCTCGCCGTTTTACTTCGTCATCTCGGCCAAGCTGGTGTCGGACGGCGTACTGCGCGGCGCGGGGATGATGAACCAGTTCATGGTGGCCACCTTTGCAGACCTGATCCTGCGGGTGGTGCTGGCCTTTGCGCTGTCGGGCACGGCGCTGGGCTCCACCGGCATCTGGTGCGCCTGGCCGGTGGGCTGGTGCACGGCGGCGGTGCTGTCCATC
>JAFUQL010000156.1 GCA_017472375.1 Oscillospiraceae bacterium
ATACAGCGAGCAGCGCCGCCGCGGCAACGCAAAGGCTTCTCCATCCGGGAGAAGCTGTCCGCGCAGCTGACTGATGAGGGACGGGATCCAGCGCCTATATAAAGGCCACCGCCCCCCTCACTCCTCCAGATGATCAGCCGCAGTGCGGATGTCTTTAAGGATATCCGCCTTGTGCTCCGGGTCAGTCACGGACTGCACCCGGCGGCGCAGGCAGTCGAAATACTCCCGGCTGCGGGCTGGGATCTGGCCGGGGGGTTCTTTTCTTTGCCATGTTCAGTCCTCTTTCCCCAAACTCCGCAGCGCCTCATAGATCCCCCTGCACAGCCCGCTGACCCGCCCGAACGCATCGTTGTCGTACACCCGCCGGTTCAGTTCGATCATCACCGACCGCACCCGGGGGTCGTTCCAATATCGCAGCGGCACCAGCGAGCCGGCAAAGGGCTCGTTCACCTTCACGGTGTAGCCCTCCGCCCGGAACACGTCGATCACGAACTGTGCCTCGGCGCCGATGCCGTCGTTCACGCCGATGCAGACATCCGGGAAGCTGCTGGTCGGATGCCCCGTGTACTCCATGCCATCGTGGAAGCTGTGACAATCCAAAAGGATGCAGCCCCCGTGTTCGGCCAGGCATCGGGTGACCTTGGCCTCCAGTGCCCGGTGGTATTCGTCATAAAGCGCGATGCACCGTGCATAAGTCTCCTCCGACCGCACCCGGAACGGCCTGCCATCCGGCGTGTGGGTGTAGTACAGCCCCATCCCTTTGCGGGCCATCGGCTCGTCCTCGTCGCTGCGGTACCGCTCCATGTCCACCACCAGCCGGCTCACGGCGGTGACCTGCTTGTTTTCCTCCGGCACAAACCCCCACAGCCGGTCCACGTCCTTGTCCACCATGAACCCGATCCATGCGGCCAGCTCCCGGCCGGGGATCGCCATGTCCCCCAGCGCCCACTGGGGAACGACCGTGCCGGAATGGGGGAGATTCAGTACAACGTTGTCCATGCGGCTTCGCCTCCTTCTGCGACCACACATCGGTGCGTGGCCGTCTTCTTCCTGCCCCCATCATAACAGTGTGCGGGACCCATAAAGCGGACTTTCACCCGCCGCGGCGGAAACTGCCCCCCCTTGCGCCCGCGGCGCTTTTGCGGTATGCTTACATCAGTATCCCGCACCACACCCGCCGGCACCCCCGGCGCAGACCGGAAAGGGGAGACCCCTATGAACATCTTCGACATCGTGGGCCCGGTGATGATCGGCCCTTCCAGCAGCCACACCGCGGGCGCCTGCCGCATCGGCTACGCCGCGCGCAAAATTCTGGCCGACACCCCCGTCAGGGCCGAGATCGGCCTGGCGGGCAGCTTCGCCCAGACCTATAAGGGCCACGGCACCGACCGCGCCCTCATCGCCGGCATCCTGGGCATGAAGCCGGACGACGACCGCCTGCCCGACAGCATGGCCCTGGCCGCCCAGCAGGGGCTGGAGTTCAGCTTCAAGGCGGTGAAGCTGCCCAAGTGCCACCCCAACACCGCGGTCATCCGGCTCACCGGGGCCTCCGGCAACACCGCCGAGGTGGAGGGCGCGTCGGTGGGCGGCGGCAACATCCTCATCACCCGGCTCAACGGCATGGAGAGCGCCTTCACCGGCCAGAGCGACACCCTCATCATCCCCCACCGGGACACCCCCGGCGTCATCGCCACCATCACCCAGGCGCTGGCTCTGTACGGGGTCAACATCGGCAACTTCAAGCTCACCCGCCCCACCAAGGGCGAGATGGCCATCATGACCATCGAGGTGGACGGCGAGGTCAGCCACGACCTGGTGACCCTGCTGAAAAAACAGCCCAACGTGGCGCAGGTGGTCTACCTGCAGGCCCACTGACCGAGGGGAGGACGCAGTATGTTTGCATATTCATCCGTGGCGGTGCTTGCACAGAAAGCCACTGAACAGAACACCACCATCGGCCGGCTGGTGCTGGCCCACCAGGCCGAGGCCATGGAAAAGACCCCGGAGCAGCTGATGGAGGTCATGGACCGGCAGCTGGCCGTGATGGAGCAGTCGGCGGTGCACGGCGGGCAGAAGGACATCCGCTCCACCAGCGGGCTCACCGGCGGCGACGGCTGGCGCATGGGCCAGTACGCGGCGGCGGGCAGCCTGTCGGGCAGCTTCTGCGCCCGGGCCATCGCGGTGGCGCTGAGCGTGGCCGAGTGCAACGCGGCCATGGGCAAGATCGTGGC
>JAFUQL010000019.1 GCA_017472375.1 Oscillospiraceae bacterium
CCGCCGTCATCGGCGAAGGCCTGCAGGCATTCACCGTGCCCGGCTCGGTTGCTGAGCAGCGCCAGGTCGGTCTGGGTCACGGCAACCTAGGTAAAATGCTTCTCTCCGAAGATACCGATTGCTTTGCGTTCCTCGCCGGTCTGGAAATCGAAGTCAGTCTTCACGTAGGTGAAGCCGTTGATGCGGCTGATGATATAGGCGGCGTCTTTGCCCAGGCCGTTGAGGATGACGCGCAGGGGCTCTTTGCGCACCTTGTTGGCGGTGCGGGCAATGCCAATGGCGCCCTCGGCGGCGGCGAAGGACTCGTGGCCGGCCAGGAAGGCGAAGCACTTGGTCTCATCGCTCAGCAGCATGGCGCCCAGGTTGCCGTGGCCCAGGCCCACGGCGCGCTGCTCGGCCACAGAGCCGGGGATGGTGAAGGCCTCCAGGCCCTCGCCGATGGCGGCGGCGCACTCGGCGGCGTTGGTCAGGCCGCGCTTCACAGCGATGGCGGTGCCCAGGGTGTAGGCCCACACAGCGTTGTCAAAGCAGATGGGCTGCACGCCGCGCACGATCTTGTCGCAGTCGATGCCCTTGGCGAGGAGCATCTCGTTGCAGGCGTCCAGAGACTCCAGACCGTTGGCCTTCAGGCAGGCCTCGATCTTGGGCATGCGGCGATCCATAGATTCAAACTTTGCCATGGTTTACTCCTCCTCTCTTATTCTTCACGGGGATCGATGTACTTCGCAGCGCCATCGAACCGGCCGTAGGTGCCAATGTTGCTCTCGTAGGCCTTCTTGGGGTCCTCACCGTGACGGATGGCCTCCATCATCTTGCCCAGGCGGACAAACTGGTAGCCGGTGACCTCGCCGTTCTCATCCACGGCCAGCTTGGTGATGTAGCCCTCGGTCAGCTCCAGGTAGCGCACGCCCTTGGCCTTGGTAGAGAAGATGGTGCCGGTCATGCTGCGCAGGCCCTTGCCCAGGTCCTCCAGGCCGGCGCCCACGGGCAGGCCGTCCTCAGAGAAGGCGGTCTGGGTGCGGCCGTAGACGATCTGCAGGAACAGCTCGCGCATGGCGACGTTGATGGCGTCACACACCAGGTCGGTGTTCAGCGCCTCCAGAAGGGTCTTGCCGGGCAGGATCTCGCCGGCCATGGCGGCAGAATGGGTCATACCGGAGCAGCCGATGGTCTCCACCAGGGCCTCCTCGATGATGCCGTTCTTCACGTTCAGGCTCAGCTTGCAGGTGCCCTGCTGAGGGGCGCACCAGCCCACGCCGTGGGTGTAGCCGCTGATGTCTTCGATCTGATATGCCTTGACCCAGCTGCCCTCCTCAGGGATGGGAGCGGGCCCATGATGGGGGCCCTTGGTCAGAGGACACATACGCTCTACTTCATGAGAATAGGTCATAATAGTACTCTCCTTTACTTTGATGTTTGCCAGGCGAATGAAAAAGTTCGATATCCCCCTGTCAAAAGTTTGATATCCCTTTATCAATCCATCCTTTATTATAAGAGAGGCGTACCCCTTTTTCAAGGCATTTTGCCCCTTTGGTCAAAAAAAACCGTCTGTTGTGCGCTTTCCACAGGTTTTTCCGCCGATAGGGCGCAGGCCGTACAGATTTTTTGACAAATTGTACAAATTGGTGCAACAAAAATCTGTTGCGCCACAGGCTGGTTCCTGTTATATTAATAGTGGTGCTTCGGGTACTCCGTTTCCCGCTGCACCGGTGGAAGCAGGTGTGGGGACCCGTTTCCACGGTTTCCTGATTTTTGATTGCACACGGCCAAAGGTCCGGGCAAACGCCTTAGGGTGTTTTGCCCGGACCTTTGGCTTTTCGGGCTTTGTCGGGCTCGTCCAGCCGGGCAATGCACGCCGCGCCTGCCACCGCCGCCCCCGCGGCCAGCCAGTGGCGGCCCGCCTCCAGCCCCAGCGCCCGGGCCAGCAGCGGAAACCCCAGGCTGCCGGCGCTCATGCCCAGCGCCAGAAAGCCGTAGTTCACCCCGGCATGGGGCAGGCCGAACCGGTCGGTGCCCAGCGCCGGCAGCAGGGCTGCCTCGCCGGAGTAGCAGAAGGTCAGCCCCGCGTAGCAGGCCGCCACCCAGGGCCCCCGGGCAAAGGCAAACAGCACCGACAGGCCCGCCAGCCCCGCAAACAGCCACAGGTCGGCGGTGCGCCGGCCGATGCGGTCGCTGAGCAGCGGCATCAGCAGGCGGCCGGCGGCGCTGCCCACGCTGCCCAATACCACCGCCCAGTGTGCGGCGGCCTCGCTCAGGCCCCGCTCCTGCCCCAGCTGCACCAGGATGGGGCTGAACAGCAGCACCGCCGGGGTGGCCAGCGCCGCCGACCCGACGATGAGGCGGTAGTCCCGGGTGCGCAGCATCCGCGCCGGGTGCAGGTCGAGGGGCGGCTGTTTGAAGCGGCGGCCCTGCTCCTCCGGGCGGGGTTTGAGG
>JAFUQL010000157.1 GCA_017472375.1 Oscillospiraceae bacterium
GGGGCGCCCGAAGGGTGTGCAGTGGCTGAAGCCTTTGCTGCGGCGGTGTTGCTTGCTCTGCTCCTCTCCCGCCAACACAAAGCAAAGCCCCCCGGCAGGAGGGCTTTGCAGCTTATTTCAACGACTCCGCGCAGCGGGTCACAGGGTGGTCGCGGCCATCACGGCCTTGATGGTGTGCATCCGGTTCTCGGCCTCGTCGAACACGATGGACTGCGGGCCCTCGAACACCTCGTCGGTGACCTCCATTGCGTCGCGGCCGAAATTCTCGCCCATCTCACGGCCCACGGTGGTCTTGTGGTCGTGGTAGGCGGGCAGGCAGTGCATGAACCGCGCCTGCGGGCCTGCGTTGGCCATCAGGGCGGCGTTCACCTGGTAGGGGGCCAGGTCGGCGATGCGCTCGGCCCAGACCTCCACCGGCTCGCCCATGCTCACCCACACGTCGGTGTACACCACATGGGCGCCCTTGGTGGCCTCCATGGGGTCGGTGATGAACTGCAGGGTGGCGCCGGTCTCTGCGGCCACCGCCTGGCACTGGGCCACCAGCTCCGGCTCGGGGAAGTACTTCTCCGGGGCGCAGGCCACAAAGTCCATGCCCAGCTTGGCACAGCCCACCATCAGCGAGTTGCCCATGTTGTACCGGGCGTCGCCCATGTACACCAGCTTGATGCCCTTCAGGGTGCCGAAGTGCTCCCGGATGGTGAGCATATCCGCCAGGATCTGGGTGGGATGGAACTCGTTGGTCAGGCCGTTCCACACCGGCACGCCGGCGTACTTGGCCAGGTCCTCCACGATCTGCTGCCCGTAGCCCCGGTACTCGATGCCGTCAAACATCCGGCCCAGCACCCGGGCGGTGTCGGCGATGCTCTCCTTCTTGCCGATCTGGCTGCCCGAGGGGTCCAGATAGGTGACCTGCATGCCCAGGTCGTGGGCCGCCACCTCAAAGCTGCAGCGGGTGCGGGTGCTGGTCTTTTCAAAGATCAGCGCGATGTTGCGCCCACGCAGGGTGTCGTGGGGGATGTGCGCCTTCTTTTTGGCCTTCAGGTCCGCGGCCAGGTCGATCAGACCCTCGATCTCCTCGGTGGTGAAGTCCAGCAGCTTCAGAAAACTCTTGCCTTTCAGATCCATGGTGACCCCTCCTCGGGCGATGCATACGCCCTGTATTTTATGCATTCTCTTGGTGAAGCCCTCTACCATGCCGGTCTTTGGGTAAGCGTCGTTCTCGCCCACGCCCTCGAAGTCGCCCAAGCTGGTCTCGCTTCTGTATATTAATGCATATTTATTCAAGCATGCATCCATTCTACTCCAACCGGGCCGAAAATGCAACCCCACCGCCGCAGGCACAGCCGGCTTTTGTGCACCCCGCACAAGGGTTTGCCCGTCCGGGCGCGATTTTTCTCCGTTACACGCATGCGCCTGTGTAAAGAACCCCCTGCAATCTGCGGCAAAATCTGGTATACTTGACAGTATCGGTATACTTTATTGGAGTTAAGGCACAGACTAAGCCGGGGGCACCGCCCCGCGTTTGATATAAAGGAGCGACCATGAGCACACCCATCCTGCAATTGCAGAATATTTCCAAGCGGTTCGGCTCCGCGCAGGTGCTGCGGGGGCTGAGCCTTGAGGCCGCCGCGGGCGAGTTCATCACCCTGCTGGGGGCCTCCGGCTGCGGCAAGACCACCACCCTGCGCATCATCGCCGGGCTGGAGAGCCCCGACGAGGGCCGGGTGCTGCTGGAGGGCCGGGACGTGACCGACCTGCCCCCCGAGCGGCGGGACGTGAACACGGTGTTCCAGAGCTACGCGCTGTTCCCCCACATGACCGTGGCGGGCAACATCGGCTACGGGCTGCGGCTGAAGGGCCTGCCCAAGGCGGACATCCGGCGCACGGTGGAAGAGGCGCTGGCCCTGCTGCAGCTGGCCGGCTACGGCGAGCGCCGGCCCGAGCAGCTCTCGGGCGGGCAGCGGCAGCGGGTGGCCATCGCCCGGGCGGTGGTGAACCGGCCCCGGGTGCTGCTGCTGGACGAGCCCCTGGGCGCGCTGGACCTGCAGCTTCGCCGCCAGATGCAGCTGGAGCTCAAGCAGCTGCAGCAGCAGCTGGGCATCACCTTCATCTACATCACCCACGACCAGGAGGAGGCCCTCACCATGTCCGACCGCATCGCCGTGATGCGGGACGGCTGCTTCGTGCAGGTGGGCACCCCCGCCCAGGTGTACGACCGCCCCGCCACCAGCTATGTGGCCCGCTTTGTGGGCAGCGCCAACGTGCTGCAGGGCCACGTCACCGCCGCCGGGGGCGGGCAGCTGACCCTGTCGGTGGCCGGGCACACCGCCCGGGTCCAGGCCGGCGGGCGGCCCTACGCCCCCGGCGAGCCCATCGCACTGGCCCTGCGCAGCGAGCAGGTGGAGTTCGCCCCCGAGGGCGGCGGCATCCCCGCGGTGGTGCGGGAGACCAGCTTTGCCGGCGGGATGCTGCGCATCGGGCTGGAGCTGCCGGACGGCTCCCGGCTGACGGCCAGCCGCCACGGCATCGACCTGGGGCTGCAGCCGGGCGACCGGCTGAGCGTGGGCTGGGCGGCCACCGCCGCCGTGCCCGTGGAGGTGGACGACCGATGACCGCCCGCAAGAGACCCGCCCCCAAAAACCGGGGGCTTTGGCTGGCGCTGGCCCCGCTGTATCTGTTCACGGCGGTGCTGGTGTTCGTGCCGCTGGTGTATGTGGTGGTGCTCAGCTTCCGCGCCCGCGCCGAGGGCTGGGGCGTGGCCGACACCTTCACCCTGGACAACTACCTCAACATCCTGCAGCCCGTCTACCTGCAGACCTTCGCCGGCTCGCTGAAGCTGGCCTTCCTCTGCACCGGGCTGATACTGCTCATCGGGTACCCCTTCGGCTACTGGATGGCCCGCCTGTCCCCCCGGGGCAAAAAGGCCATGCTGCTGGCGCTGATGGTGCCCTTCTGGACCAACTCGCTCATCCGGCTGTACGGCTGGATCATCATCCTGCGGGCCGGCGGCGTGCTGGACAGCCTGCTGATGGCGCTGGGCCTCACCGACCGGCCCTTAAAGCTGCTGTACACCTACCCGGCGGTGGTCATCGGCATGGTGTACGCCCTGCTGCAGTTCATGATCCTGGCGGTGTACTCCAGCGCCGAAAAGCTGGACTGGAGCCTGGTGGAGGCCGCCCGCGACCTGGGCGCCGGGCCGGTGCGTGCCTTCTTCACCGTGGCCCTGCCCATGACCATGCCGGGGCTGCTGTCCGGCGTGATCCTCACCTTCATCCCCAGCATGGGGCTGTTCTTCATCGCGGACATCCTGGGCGGCAACAAGGTGGTGCTGGTGGGCAGCCTCATCCAGGACCAGCTGCTGCAGGCCCACAACCAGCCCTTCGCCGCCGCTCTCAGCGTGGTGCTGATGGTGCTCACCAGCCTGCTCATCGCGGTGTACAAGCGGGTCACCCGCACGGGAGAACTGGAGGGCCTGCTGTGAAAAAACGACGTTTTACTTTTCAAAAGTTTTATCTTGGGCTGGTGCTGGCGGTCATCTACCTGCCGCTGGTGCTGGTGGTGGTGTACTCCTTCAACCAAAGCCGCATCTCCAGCGTGTGGGGCGGCTTTTCGCTGAACTGGTACCGCACCCTGTTTGCCGACCGGGCCATGTTCGGGGCCCTGCGCAACAGCGTGGTGCTGGGGGTGTGCGCCAGCCTGTGCGCCGCGGTGGTGGGCACCCTGGGCGCGGTGGGCTTTCACCGCATCCAGCCCCGCACCAAGGGCGCGGTGGAGTACCTGACCATGCTGCCGCTGATGATCCCAGAGATCATCCTGGCCATGGTGTTCATGGCGTTCTTTGCGGCGCTGGGGCTGCCCTTCGGCATGGGCACGCTGATCCTGGGGCACACGGCTTTCTGCGTGCCCTACGTCTACATGATGGTCAAGGCCCGGCTGGCGGGCATGGACCACAGCCTCACCGAGGCCGCCCGCGACCTGGGCGCCGGCGAGTGGCGGGTGTTTTGGGACATCACCCTGCCGCTGCTGGCCCCGGCCATCGCCTCCGGCATGCTGCTGAGCTTCGCCATGAGCTTCGACGACGTGCTCATCAGCCTGTTCGTCACCGGCGTGAACGTGACCACCCTGCCGCTGAAGGTGTATACCTCGCTGCAGAACGGCCCCACCCCCGAGATCAACGCCCTGTGTACCCTGCTTCTGGCGGGCACGCTGGTGCTGGTGGGGCTCTCGGCGCTGCTGGGGCGGCTGGGCCGGCCCGCCGGGAAGTGAGGCCGCAAAGACCCCGATCAACGCGGCGGTATGCCGCTTGAGGCACCCGCGCGAAGGTTCTCGCGCAGATGCGCATATTTTTAAACAACAGGAGGAAAACCCATGAAACGGATCCTTGCACTTTTGCTGGCCCTGTGCCTTGCCGCGAGCCTTGTGGCCTGCGGCGGCGGGGCGGCCTCCGGCAGCGCTGAGGCCGGGCAGCTGAACCTGTTCACCTGGGAGGGCGTGTTCCCCCAGTCGGTGCTGGACGGCTTCACCGCCGAGACCGGCATCCGGGTGAACTATGTGAGCTTCGACACCGACGAGACCATGCTGGCCAAGCTGCAGGCGGCCGGCGGCGGCGACTACGACCTGATCCTGGCCGACGACTACATCATTGAGGCGGCCATTGCCGAGGGCCTGGTGGCCAGGCTGGACAAGACCCGCCTGAGCAACCTGGGCAACGTGAACCCGGTGTACCAGGGGCAGTTCTTTGACCCGGCGGATGAGTACACCGTGCCCCACGGCGCGGGCGTGCAGACCATCGTGTACGACCCCGACCTGGTGGAGAAGCCCATCACCGGCTACGCCGACCTGTGGGACGCCAGCCTTGCGGACAACCTGGCCGTGGTGGGCAACTACCGTGTGGTGAACGGCATGGCGCTGAAGGTGCTGGGCGAGAGCTACAACACCGAGGACGAGGCCGTGCTGCAGGCCGCCGCCGCCAAAATGCTGGAGCTGGCCCCCAACATCCGGCTGATCAAGGACGCCAACCTGCAGGACGACCTGCTGAGCGGCGAGGTGGGCGCTGCGGTGATGTACTCCAGCCAGGTGACCCTGGCCTGCCTGGCCGACCCGACCCTGGAGGTGGTGTACCCCACCGAGGGCGTGGGCTTCGGCATCATCGCCCAGTTCATCCCGGTGAACGCCCCCAACCCGGACGCGGCCTATGCCTTCATGGACTACATCCTGCGCCCCGAGGTGGCCAGGGAGTGCTTTGAGTATATGGGCTACTACAGCACCAACGCCGCGGCGGACGGGCTGATCAACGAGGCCTACCGGCCCTTCCTGACCCTGCCCGAGGGCTTTGACGGCGACACCGAGATGATCCAGAACATCAGCGCCGCCGCCGACGAGGCCCATGTGCAGATGTGGACGGAATTCAAGGCCGCCTGCGGGCAGTGAGCGCACCCGGGCGAACCAGCAAACGTGTGGCAAACGTGTGAATGATAAGACCGGCACCCTGCAAACGCGGTGCCGGTCTTTTTTTGTTTTTTGGTGTGTGTGTGTTTGCTATAGCGCCGCGGGAAACGCAGCAGGCGATGCCGCCACAATAAAGGCTCCAGCCACTGCACACCCTTCGGGCGCCCCGAAGGGGGAAGGCGTTACCGCAACGATTTTGGCGTCCCCCTCCGGGGGGAGCTGTCTGCGAAGCAGACTGAGGAGGGACGGGATGCAGAGCCTAAATAAAGGTCCCAGTCCCTTCCCTCATCCGGCCTGCCCTATCGGGCAGTCCACCTCCCGGCTTGCGGTGCCCGGCTCGCGCGGCGCGTCCTTACGGCCGCTTGCGTTCGCTCGACCGCTGCGCTGCTCACGGGCCGCCTGTATCTGCCAC
>JAFUQL010000158.1 GCA_017472375.1 Oscillospiraceae bacterium
CGAGATCATCCGCCTGTCCGGTACCCCGGCCACGGTGGACCCCTGCACCAGCGCCGAGTACGCCGCCAAGAACCCCGCCGCCGCCAGCCGCCCCGCCTGGAGCGCGCTGGAGAACCGGATGCTGGCCTGTACCGTGGGCAACGAGATGCGCCCCTGGCAGGAGGCTCTGGCCGAATTCTTCAAACACTACACCCCGGAGGGATAACCACACTATGAAAACCTATCTGATCACCGGCTGCGCCGGCTTCATCGGTTCCAACTTCGTGTATTATATGCTGGACAAGTACCCCGAGATCCGGCTGGTGAATCTGGACAAGCTCACCTACGCGGGCAATCTGGAGAACCTGAAGGACTGCGAGGGCGACCCCCGCCACATCTTTGTGCAGGGCGACATCTGCGACAAGGAGCTGGTCACCGGCCTGTTTGAGCAGTACGACTTCGACTACGTCATCAACTTCGCCGCCGAGAGCCACGTGGACCGCAGCATCTCCAACCCGGAGATCTTCGTGCAGAGCAACGTAATGGGCACCGTGAACCTGCTGCAGTGCGCCAAGACCGCCTGGTACGACCCCGCCGCCA
Organism: Oscillospiraceae bacterium; assembly: GCA_017472375.1. GTDB lineage: Bacteria > Bacillota > Clostridia > Oscillospirales > Ruminococcaceae > SFJ001. The sequence continues at coordinate 580 of JAFUQL010000158.1, forward strand.
AGACCTGGAAGGCCGGCAAGAAGTACATCCAGGTGTCCACCGATGAGGTGTACGGCGCTCTGGGCGAGACCGGCTACTTCATGGAGACCACCCCCCTCAGCCCTCACAGCCCCTATTCCAGCTCCAAGGCCAGCGCCGACCTGTTCGTCATGGCCTACCACGACACCTACGGGATGCCCATCAACATCACCCGCTGCTCCAACAACTACGGCCCCTACCAGTTCCCCGAGAAGCTGATCCCCCTGATGATCAACAACGTGAAGCACCACAAGAGCCTGCCCGTCTACGGCGACGGCATGCAGGTGCGCGACTGGCTGTTCGTGGCCGACCACTGCAAGGCCATCGACATGGTGGCCAACGGCGGCCGCATCGGTGAGGTGTACAACGTGGGCGGCCACAACGAGCGCCCCAACATCTTCATCGTCAAGACCATCATCGCCCAGCTGCGCGACCGCCTGAACGACGAGGGCATCAGCGAGGAGCTGATCCGCCATGTGGAGGACCGCCTGGGTCACGACCGCCGCTACGGCATCGACCCCACCAAGATCAAGGACGAGCTGGGCTGGTACCCCGAGACCACCTTCGAGGTGGGCATCGTCAAGACCATCGACTGGTATCTGGAGCATGAGGAGTGGCTGAGCCACATCACCAGCGGCGATTACCAGAATTACTATCAGGAGATGTACAAGAATAAATAACAGATTGTATATCTAAAATGCGCGGCACGGCGCGGTCTGACCGCCTGCGCCCCGTCCAAACAGACAAAAACAACGCCCCGGGAGGCCGATGTGCCTTCCGGGGCGTTGTTGCGTGTGGGGGAGGGGGCTCAGTGGGGCAGCAGCAGATTCACCGCGCACAGGGCCAGCAGGGCGGCCATGGTCACGTCCACGGCGCGGCGGTGGTCGGCAAAGAGCTTCTGCATGGAAGCGCCCGCGAACAGCCACACCAGATTGCAGCCGGGCCCGGCCACCGGCAGGAACAGCCCCACCGCCAGCAGAGCGGGCAGGCTGCGGCTGTAGGGCAGCACATAGGCCGACAGGGTGGTCAGGCAGAACACCAGCACCTTTACGTTCGCCAGCTGCAGCAGGAACCCGGTGCGGAAGGTGGGGCGGGCGGCATCCCGCTCTGCGCCCTGCCCGGAGGAGCGCAGAGTGTGCCACGCCATCCACCGGATGTAGGCGGCGCCCACCCAGGTGAGCAGCCTCACATAGCGCTCCAGCGCCGCGCCCAGCAGCCAGGTGACCAGCACCGACCCCATGGACACGGCAAAAAAGCCGCAGAACAGCCCCCGCCATTGGCGCAGCGCCGGCCCGCGCCCGTACCGCAGCGCCGCCGACAGGGAGGCCAGATTGGCCGGCCCCGGGGTGATCATGGCCACAAAGCAGTAGACCAGAAACGAGGGGAGCATGGAGAGGGGCATGGGAGAACACCGTCCTTTTGCAGAGTAAAGCGGGATGAGTTCAGTATACCACGAATGCCGCGCCCAGGAAAGGGGGGCGGGGAAGCAGGGCGGCCGGCGTTTTTCTGCCGCGCCTGCCGTTCGCAGGCAGCGCAAGATTTGAAATGCACGAAATGTACATAAAAGCAACAAATTCGAGAAATTGGTACAAAAAGTTTGCATCATTTAAAAATTGTTCATACATACCGCAAAAAGTTTACAAATTATAACATAAATAAGCGAGATTTTGCTGTTACAATAAAAGAGAAAAATACACGCGTGTGCAAAGGCCGGGCGCAGCCCGCCGCAATGCAGCGCGAGGGAGGCGGATCAAATGATCGAATTTCGCAAGGTGAGCAAGCGGTATCCGGGCGCAGCCGAGCCGGTGCTGCGGGAGGTATCCTTTGAGATCCCCAAGGGGCAGCTCACCGTGTTCGTGGGCCCCTCGGGCTGCGGCAAGACCACCAGCCTGAAAATGATCAACCGGCTCATCGAGCCCACCGAGGGCGAGATCCTTGTGAACGGGCAGAACATCCTGCAGCAGGACCCCATCGCCCTGCGCCGCAGCATCGGCTATGTGGTGCAGTCCACCGGGCTGCTGCCCCACCTGACCATCCGGGAGAACATCGAGATCGTGGCGCGGCTGGGGGGCAAAAAGCCCGCCGAACTGCTGGACAGCACCGTGCGCCTGATGCACATGGTGAACCTGCCGCCGGAGCAGTACCTGCACCGCTACCCCCGGCAGCTCTCGGGCGGGCAGCAGCAGCGGGTGGGCGTGGCCCGCGCCTTTGCCGCCGACCCGGAGATCATCCTGATGGATGAGCCCTTCTCGGCGCTGGACCCCATCACCCGCACCCAGCTCCAGGACGAGCTGCTGCAGCTGCAGGAGAAGCTGCAGCGCACCATCGTGTTCGTCACCCACGACATGGACGAGGCCATCCGCATCGCCGACCGCATCGCCATCATGAACAAGGGGCAGCTTGTGCAGTACGACACCCCCGAGCACATCCTCAAGCACCCCGCCGACGAGTTTGTGGATCGCTTTGTGGACACCAGCCGTATCTGGGGCCGTCCGGAGATGATCCGGGTGCGGGACATCATGCTCAACGCGCCCATCACCGCCCGCCGCCGGGACACCCTGCTGCGGGGCGTGCGCCGGATGCGGGAGTGCCGGGTGGACAGCCTGCTGATCGTGGACGGCGAGCACCGCTTTCTGGGGCGGGTGGCCATCTCGGGGCTGCCCCGGGGCCTGCATGCCGAGACTCCCCTGGAGGAGGTGATGCAGCGGGACATCCCCACCATCCTGCCCCAGGCCAACATGGTGCAGGCGCTGGAGCAGATCCACAGCGCCGGGGTATCCATGCTTCCGGTGGTGGACGAGGACGGGCGGCTGCAGGGTCTGGTGACCCAGGCCAGCCTGGTCAGCACCATGAGCCGCCAATTCATCGATCTGGAGGAGGTGTGACGCTGTGACGGGCTTTTTTGACTATGTGGCCGCCAACGCCGGCCAGATCCTGACCCTTTTGGGCGAACACGTCCAGATGACCGCCGTGGCGGTGCTGGTGTCCATTCTGGTGGGCGTGCCGCTGGGCATCCTCATCAGCCGCTACGGCTGGCTGGCCAGGCCGGTGCTGGGCTTTGCCAACATCATGCAGGCGCTGCCCAGCATGGCGGTGCTGGGCTTTATGATCCCGCTGTTCGGCATCGGGCAGAAGCCGGCCATCCTGATGGTGATGCTGTACGCCCTGCTGCCCATCGTGAAGAACACCGCCACCGGCCTGGCGGGCATCTCCCGGGAGACGCTGGAGGTCAGCCGGGGCATCGGCATGACCGAGACCCAGATCCTGTTCCGGGTACAGCTTCCCATGGCGCTGCCGGTCATCATGGCGGGCGTGCGCATCTCTGCGGTGAACGCCGTGGGCCTGATGACCCTGGCCTCCTACATCGGCGCGGGCGGCCTGGGCTACATGATCTACTCCGGCGTACAGATGGTGGATTCCAACATGATCCTGGCGGGCGCCATCCCGGCCTGCCTGCTGGCGCTGGCCATGGACAAGGTGTTTGCCTGGATCGAGCGGGCCGTGACCCCCATCAGCCTGACCGGGGCCGACCTGCCCACCGACGAGGCCGAGCTGGACAAGCTGCGCCGGGGCCATCGCCGCACCCTGTGGGTGGTGGCGGCGGCGCTGGCGGTGCTGCTGGTGGGAGGCACTCTGTCCAGCGTGGAACTGCCCGGGCGCAAGGTGTCGGTGACCAGCGCCTACTACCCGGAGCAGATGATCCTGGGCAACATGGCGGCGGATCTGATCGAGGCCCACACCGACCTGACGGTGGAGCGCAAGCTGAACATGGGCGGCAGCGACATCTGCTTCAGCGCCCTGAAAAACGGCGAGCTGGACGTGCAGATCGGCTACACCGGCACCATGTACGCCAGCATCCTGAAGCAGCCGGTGGAGGGGGTCACCGCCCAGAAGGCCTACGATGTGACCAAGCAGATGTTCCACGACGAGTACGCCCTGTATGTGGGCTCGGAGTGGGGGTTCAACAACACCTACGCGCTGGCGGTGCGCCGTGAGACCGCCGAGCAGTACGGGCTCGAGACCATCAGCGACCTGATCGCCGTGAGCCGCGACCTGACCCTCAGCCCCACCTTTGAGTTTGCCAACCGCCCGGACGGCCTGCCCGGCCTGCAGAGCGTCTACAGCGGGCTGGAATTCGCCCAGGTGGTGCCCATGGACGGTGCCCTGCGCTACACCGCCATCGACCACCGGGAGTGCGACGTGATCGTGGCCTACTCCACCGACAGCATGATCCGCACCTACGACCTGGTGGTGCTGGAGGACGACCGGGGCTACTTCCTGCCCTACTACGCCATGCCGGTGGTGCGGGAGGCGGTGCTGGAGGAGCACCCCGAGGTGGCCGAGGCGCTGGAAAAGCTGGCCGGGGTCATCACCGACGGGGACATGGTGGAGATGAACTACCAGGTGGAGAATCAGGGCCGCAAGCCCGAGGACGTGGCCCGGGAGTATCTGCAGAGCAAGGGTCTGCTGTGACCCTGCCC
>JAFUQL010000159.1 GCA_017472375.1 Oscillospiraceae bacterium
CCATTGACAAGAAGTGGAACTTTGTGAATCTGCCCCACTCCTGGAATGCTATCGACGGCCAGGATGGTGACAGCGACTACTGGCGCGGTACGGCTTACTATGCTCATGAACTGGATAAGGAAGACCTGCCTGTGGCAGATCGCTACTACATTGAAATTAATGGTGCCAATTCCTCTGCAGACCTGTATGTAGGCGGCGAGGATTCCGCTCGAAGGTTTTGCTTTCGGTTCGACAGCTGTTACACAGCACATCCCCGCCGGACGGTTTATCGCAAAAAGGACATCGCGGTGGATAGAGCAGATTCAAGGCAGCGGTCGCACCGAACGCTGCCTTGCGCATTGCGGGATACGGGTCTTTCTCTGCAGGCAGAAACAGACCATCACACTCTTGATATCCCACTGCAGGGTAATAACGAACCCGGATCACGGTGCGGCCTCCGGTACCGAAGTACTGCCCACACGGTCGTTCCATTCGTTCTGCAGCAGCCGGCACAGACCACTGTAGCGCAGGTTCTGCCGCACATTGCCGGTCATGGCGTTGACGGTGGAGCGCAGACCCGCCACAATGCACAGCTTGCGCGCACGGGTGACGCCGGTGTAAATGAGATTGCGGTAGCACAGCTTGGCCGGCACCTCGGCGGCGGGGATGACCACTGCCGGAAATTCGGAGCCCTGACTTTTGTGGATGGTGACCGCATAAGCGATCTCCAGCTCAGACAGATGGTCGGAGGTATAGATCAGTTTGCGGTCGTCCATCTGGACGGTCATGCTGCGGTCGTGCGGGTTGATGGACAGCACAAAGCCGATGTCGCCGTTGTAGGCGCCCACCCCCTGTTCGCCGCCATCCCGCTGCCAGGGAATGTCGTAATTGTTGCGCACCTGCATGACCTTGTCGCCCACACGGAACACGCTGCCGGAGGCCTCCAGCTGGGCTTTGCCGTGAGCGGGCGGGTTGAGCAGCTGCTGCAGCCGCACATTGAGCGCCTGCGTGCCCGAAAGACCCAGCTTGGTGGGGCAGAGCACCTGAATGTCCCGGATGGGATCGAAGCCGTAGCTGCGGGGCAGGCGGGTGCCCACCAGATCGCAGACCAGCTGCTGGCACAGCTCGCCGCCGGCTTCCAGAAAGAAGAAATCGTCGGTTTTGCCGCCCTTTTGCAGCCCACGGCCGTTGACGATGTTATGGGCGTTTTCCACGATCAGGCTTTTGGCCGCCTGACGAAAGATCTCGGTCAGGCAGACGGTGGGAACCACGCCGGATTTGATCACCTCGCCCAGAATGTTGCCCGGGCCCACGCTGGGCAGCTGGTCGGTGTCGCCCACCATGATGATGCGGCAGGCCGGGCGCAAAGCGGCCAACAGGCTCTGGAACAATTTGACATCCACCATGCTCATCTCGTCCAGAATGACCACATCACATTTGAGCAGGTTCTTTTCGTTGTGGATGAAGGTGACCACCCCGCCGGAGTAGTCTACCTCCAGCAGGCGGTGGATGGTGCTGGCCTTGTGGTTGGTCAGCTCGCTGAGCCGCTTGGCGGCACGCCCGGTGGGGGCGCACAGCGCCACCCGGTCGCCCTGCCGCTCGAACAGCGAAAGAATGGCGTTGACGGTGGTGGTCTTGCCGGTGCCCGGACCGCCGGTCAGTACCAGACAGTTCTGGCGCAGCGCAGTGCGGATGGCCTCGGCCTGCAGCGGCGCATAGGCAAAGCCCTGCACCAGCTGCAGAAACTCAATATCCCGGTCCAGATGCTTGGGCTGGGGCGCAGGGTATTTCATCAGATTGGCCAACCGCCACGCAATGTCCGACTCGGCCGAATACAGGTCGGGCAGATAAGCGTACTCTACCTCGTCGTACACCTGCCGGCGCACCTCCCCTTCCCCGATGCGAAGGTCCAGCTCCCGCTCCAGCTGCTCTTCGGGCAGATGGATGAAGGCCGCTGTGGTGGCGATCAGCTTGCGGCGGGGCAGGCAGGTATGGCCGTTGTTTGCGTTATGGCGCAGTACATACTGCAGCGCCGCCCCCATACGGATGCCGCTTTCCAGCGAAAGCTCCAGCTGGGCGGCAATGCGGTCGGCGTGGGCAAAGGTGATATGCAGCGGGTCGCCGCAGAGCAGATAAGGGTTCTTATCAATGGCGTCCCTTGCGTGGGGACCAAAGGTGCGGAACACCTCGACCGCGCGGGGAGCAGAAATATCGAACCGGGCCAGATAGGCGATCAGTTCCCGTACACCGAACATCCGGCGGAACTCCTGACTGATGCGCTCGGCCTTGTCCGGACTGATGCCCCGGATGCAGGTCAGCTGAGCCGGGTCGTTGGCGATGATGTCCAGCGCGTCGGCACCGAACTTTTCCATGATCTTTTTGGCGGTGGCGATGCGGATATACGGCAGCGCTCCGCTGGACAGGTAGGCATAGATGGCCTCCACATCCCGGGGGATGTCGGTCTCGCAGGTTTGGGCACGGAACTGCCGCCCGTAGGTGGCGTGGGTTTCGAAGGTGCCGGTGCAGACCACCGTTTCACCAATGTGGACCTCCCCCACCGTGCCGCACACGACGAACAGCTCCCCGCCGCCGGAGAGCTCAAACACGGTATAGCCGGTGTCCTGATTTTCAAAAATCAGGTTTTCCACCGTACCTTCCAAACGCAGGAGTTCCTGTTCCACTGTCATCGAATCCTTTTTGTCGTTTATCGAATCGTCTCGGTTGCGAGCCATTCGGGCAGAGTGCCCCGGGCCTTGTGCTCGCAGGCACTGCACAAAAGCGCATGGTACAGCCCGTTCAGCTGCTTTGCTGTCAGCTGCATCGGCTGACTCATATCCTCCGGAACCCACGCATCTTCCTCCGAGCGGGTGTTCAGCAGTTCCTCCAGCCCACCAACGATATTCAGATGGGCCAGATCCTGCTTGCACTGGCGGATCAGCATTGTCACTTTTTCCGGGGTAAGGGTATAGAACAGATCCGGGTCGGCCAGCATGATCCGGTCGTAGACCTCGTAGGCCTCCAGCCGACGCTGTGCCGCAACAGGATCCGACGGATAGCCAAACATACTGACCGTACGGGGAATATCCGGGCAGGTATCGTCGATGCGGCGGGCAATCTTCCAGTACCGCAGCCACATTGCCCAATCTTCATCGGCATCGATGTCCTCACGCATACCGCCTACCTGATCGTACATCTCACGGCGGAACATCGCACC
>JAFUQL010000160.1 GCA_017472375.1 Oscillospiraceae bacterium
GGTGCACATCACGTCGGGGCGGCCGATCAGCTCCTCGGTGGGGAAGTCGGTGAAGTAGCCGGCCACCTTGCCGCTGTCCAGCGCATCGATCAGGGCGGGCTGATCCACCAGCTCGCCGCGGGCGTAGTTCAGCAGGCGCACGCCGTCCTTCATGCTGGCGAAGGCGGCCGCATTCATAAAGCCCTTGGTCTGGGCGGTGGCGGGCAGGTGCAGGGTGATGTAGTCACACTTGGTCAGCACCTCGCTCAGGTTCACGCAGTGGATGACCGAGCGGGACAGGTTCCACGCCGCGTCCACGCTGATGTAGGGGTCGTAGCCGTAGACCTCCATGCCCAGATGCAGTGCATCGTTGGCCACCTTGACGCCGATGGCGCCCAGGCCGATGACACCCAGCTTCTTGCCGTGCAGCTCGGGGCCGATGAACTGCTTCTTGCCCTTCTCCACCTCTTTGGAGATGTCCAGGCCCTTGCCCTTCAGGCCGCCCACCCAGTTGGCGGCGGCGGGCAGGTTGCGGCTGCCCATGATGAGGGCGCCGATGGTCAGCTCGGCCACCGCGCCGGAGTTGGCGCCGGGGGTGTTGAACACCACGATGCCCTTTTCGGAGCAGCGGTCCAGAGGAATGTTGTTCACGCCGGCGCCGGCGCGGGCGATGGCCAGCAGGCTGTCGGGCAGCTCCATCTCGTGCATGCTGGCGCTGCGCACCAGAATGGCATCGGGGCTGGCGCAGTCGTTCTCCACCTCGAAGTGCTTCTGGGACAGGCGGCCTAGGCCCACGGGGGCGATCTGATTCAGGGTCTTGATATAGTACATGGTCGAAACTCCTTGCATTTGCAGTAAAAAGAGAAGGGGCCGGCGGCGGGATGTGCGGCCGGCTCCCTTGGGTCAGCGGTCAAACGGCTCAGCCGTTGGTGCGGACGAATTCCTTCATAAAGTCCACCAGAGCATCCACGCCGGCGGCGGGCATGGCGTTGTAGATGGAGGCGCGCATGCCGCCCACCAGGCGGTGGCCCTTCAGGTTCACGAAGCCGGCCTTGGCAGCCTGCTCGCAGAACAGCTTATCCATCTCCTTGGAGGGGCTGGTGAAGGTCACGTTCATCAAGCTGCGGTAGGGCTTCTCCACGGGGTTGTGGAAAAAGTCCTGGCTGTCCAGATAATCATACAGCACCTTGGCCTTGGCCTCGTTCAGCTTCTGCATGTTCTCCAGGCCGCCGATGTCCTGCTCCAGCCACTTCATCACCAGGCCGGTCATGTAGATGCACCAGCAGTTGGGGGTGTTCAGCATGCTGTCCTTGGCCAGCAGCTTGGTGTAGTCCATCATGATGGGGGTCTTGGGGTCGGCATGGCCCAGCAGGTCCTCCCGCACGATGGCGATGGCCATGCCCGCGGGGGCGATGTTCTTCTGCACGCCGAAATAGATCACGCCGTACTTGTCCACGTCCACGGGGCGGCTCATGATGTTGCTGGACATATCCGCGATCAGGGGCACGCCGTCCACCTGGGGCACCTCGTTGAACACGCTGCCGAAGATGGTGTTGTTGTGGCAGATGTGGATGTAGCTGGCGTCGGGGCGGAACTCGGTGGAGGCGATGTCGGGGATGTAGGTGAAGTTGCGGTCCTCGCTGGAAGCGGCGATGCGGATGTCGCCGTACTTCGCAGCCTCCTTGGCGGCCACGCCGGAGAAGTTGCCGGTGACCATGTAATCCGCCTTGCCGGTGGTCATGAAGTTCAGGGGCACCATGGAGAACTGCTGGTGGGCGCCGCCCTGGAAAAAGCCGATCTTATAGTTGGCGGGCACGTTCAGCACCCGGCGGATGGAGGCTTCGGTCTCCTGGATGATGGCTTCAAAGACAGGGGAGCGGTGACTCATCTCCATCACGGACTGACCGGATGAACCATATTCCATCAGCTCCGCCTGTGCAGTGCGCAGCACTGCCTCGGGCAGCATGGACGGACCCGCGCTGAAATTGTACACTCTTGCCATTGTTGTTTTCCTCCTGTCGGGCGGGGCCGTGTGCTTTGGGCCCGCGCCGTGCTTCAAAGGCCGCTGCGGGGTGATTTTGGCGGCGGCCGGGGCGCACCCCATCAAAAAGAGAGTGCGCCTTAACATTATAAACGAAAGGGGCGGACGGTGACAATGGTGCCTTCCACAAAAATCGAACTCTTTGAACGGCCCGGCGGCGCAAATCTCACAAATGTGTGCGCTCCGCGGACAATCTGCCGCGATGACAAACCGCCCGAAACGTGGTACACTGAATATCAGATCATCAGGAAAGCGAGAGACATCCATGCGGCACGTTCAGGCCTTTTATTACAACGGTGAATATTACGCCCTGCCCGAGGGGGCCGAGTGGGAGCCCTTCCGCCGCTCCTTTGAGCAGCGGGGCGAGAGCCGGCATCTGCTGCGGATGGACCGGGTCCACTGCCTGCCTCCCTGGTTCGTGGAGGAGGAGTGTACCCTCACCGAACTGTACATTGAGGAGCCGGAGCATATGTTCCCGACGGCGGCTGAGCTGATGAGCCGTGACGAGTACGACGACCGCCTTCATGAGCTGGTGAAGGCGACATGCCCCGGCTGCAAGCGGTTCGGGGGCAACGCAGACGACCTGACCGGCCACCACGAGGAGATGCCGCTGGACGGTACCTGCATCCTGCGGGAGGACGACCCGTCTTACTGCTTCCGGGCCGGGGTGCACAGCGCATGGCTCAAGCTGGTGAAGGTGGAGGACAACCTGCGCCGCATGATCGACCTGGGCGGCTATGAGGCCGCGGAGGACTGCATCCGGGAGGCGGTGAGGCCCCACTTTGGCCCGCTGGCCGGCTGCATGATCGCGGTGGAGAAGGTGGGCGAGCGGTATGCGCTGATGTTCAGCGGGCAGGGCAGCAGCGTGCTGCGGCTGTACATGGACTTCATCGTCCGCATGGCCCCCGAGGAGTTCACCGCCCACTGGGATGTATACAGCTATCTGCCCCGGGGGGTGTATCAGTACCGGCCTGCGACCTGCGACATCCGTGAGGCTCCGCCCCAGGTGAAGGTGACCCGAGACCTGTACGACCGCCCCCGCCTGGAGGTGACCCTGCTGGTGCAGCCGTCCGGGGCGGAGGGGGCCGCCCCCCACGCCGAGGCCTACCGCTGGGCCTGCCACCTGATCGGTGAGGACCGGATGCTGGCGGCGGTGGTGAGCCTTTCCTATCAGGACAAGCGCAGCGAGGGCTTTGCCCCCATGCAGCTTCTGGTGGACGAGGTGGACTGCCTGCTGGCCGAGCTGGGCATCGACGGCGATGCCGAGGAGAGCTACCAGGTGCGGTATATGCCCCGCACCCGCAAGGGCCGGCTCCTGCGGGGCGGCTCCGGCCAGACGGTGGTGACCCGCAGCCTGGAGATCAGCAACCTGCTGGTGATGAACAAGCCCAACGACCTGCTGGAGCACCTCACCGAGGATATGAACACCCCGCTGATGACCATCGCGCTGGATCTGCCCGCCGAGGCCGAGGATTTCGGCGCGGAGTGCAGCTGGCTGCTGAACACCCTGGCGGCGCCCCTCACCGAGACCGACTGCGGCAAGCTGGCGGGCTACGCCATCGGCGGCGAGCGGATGTATCTGGATCTGATCCTGACCCACCGCAAGCAGGGGCTGATGCACCTGCGGGAGCTTGCGCCCATTCTGATGGCGTACAACGCGCAGATCGGCATCCGTGCCCCCGGCGGGCAGTACAGCTGGCACCGGGGCGACTGGGCCATGACCCCCATGGACGGCCCCATGCCGGCAGACCGGCCCCAGTGATCGTGAGAAAACAGCGGGCCGCCCGGGCGTTGACCACCCGGGCGGCTTTTGTTATAGTTATAGAAACAGAAACCAGAGGGCGGCCTGTCCGGCACGCCCCGGCGGGCCGCCCTGCCCGCGTTTAAGAAAAGGAGACTGAACGCCATGAAGATCGCACGCATCCGTGAAGTGTACTGGAGTGCCACCGACACCACCAAGACGGTGGTACATACCATTGCTGCACACATCGCGCAGGCCCTGCAGCTGCCCCTGAGCACCGACGACTGGACCCTGCCCGCTGCCCGGGAGAACACCCTGACCTTTGCCGCCGACGAGCTGGTCATCTTTGGCACCCCGGTGTACGCCGGCCGTGTGCCCAATGTGCTGATGCCCTATGTGCGGGACAAGGTGGTGGGCAACGGTGCGCTGGCCGTGCCGGTGGTGCTGTACGGCAACCGCAACTTTGACGATGGCCTGATCGAGCTGCGCAACCTGCTGGAGGCCAACGGCCTGCACACCATCGCCGCCGGCGCCTTTATCGGCGAGCACTCCTTCTCCTACATCCTGGGCAAGGGCCGCCCCGATGCGGATGACCTGGCCAAGGCCCATGAGCTGGCCGAGCTGACCCTGGCCCGGCTGGAGAAGCTGGACACCGCCCCTACCGCCCCGGTGGAGGTGAAGGGCTGTGATCCCATCCGTCCCTACTACACCCCCCGCGACCGCGCCGGCAACCCGGTGAACATCCTGAAGGTGAAGCCCAAGTTCGACCTGGACAAGTGCACCAACTGCGGCCTGTGCGCCCAGGTGTGTCCCATGGGCTCCATCGTGCCCGGCAAGGTGGGTGAGTTCAGCGGCATCTGCATCAAGTGCTGCGCCTGCTACAAGAAGTGCCCCACCCAGGCGGTGTACTTCGACGACGCCGGCTACCTGTACCACCAGCATGAGCTGGAGGAGGGCTACGCCCGCCGCGCTGAGCCGGAGATCTTCTGAGCCCTGCTGAAGCACGAGAAGCCTGAAATAAAAACATCCCCCGCCGCCGGCGGGGGATGTTTTTTGTTTGTTTATGTGCGAGCTCTCACCGCACCAGCTCTGCGGCGGCCGCAGCCAGTGCGGCGTGGCCGGCGGCGGTCAGGTGCATCCCGTCGATGGGGGTGTATTCCACCCCGGGCACGGTGTTTGCATCAAAGAAGCGCACGCCGGCTTTGCCGTCCAGCGCCTTGCACAGTTCAGCGGCCAGCGCGGCGGAGCGCTCGTCGCAGCCGGGGCCCATCTCGCCGTAAAAGATACCCTCGGCGTAGCCCGGGTGGATGGGCTTCGGGCAGATCACCAGCACATCGGGCCGATCCCGCCACGCGGGCGTGACCAGCGCCTTGTCCGCCAGCCGGGCGATGCCCTTGGCCATGCAGTAGGCATTGCAGCCGAACCGGGCCTTGGAATCGTTGGTGCCCAGCATGATCACAAGGGTGTCCAGCGGGGCGTGGCTCATCATGCAGGGATTCAGATAGGCAAGGCCGCACAGCCCCTCGGTGAGGGGATCGTCGAACACAGCGGTGCGCCCAGGCAGGCCCTCCTCGATCACCGCATACCCCTCGCCCAGCAGATGTGCCAGCCGGCCGGGCCAGCGCACGGTGCGGGGAAAGCGGCCGTCCCGCTCGGTGTTGTAGCCGTAGGTGTTGGAATCGCCGAAGATGAGGATGCGTTTCTCGGTGTTGTCGTCAAACCACATGGCGTGTCCCTCCGCAATTCACTCAAACTGAGAACAAAAATCAACGCAAAAACGAATTTTGAAAAAGATTTCAGGGAAAAAAGCGAAAAACTTTCAAAACTTGTACAAATCGGCTCCCGGGTGCGGATGAAACAAGGTCCCGCCCGGGAGCCGTCCCTCAAACGGATTATAGAAGATTTGGTGCAGAAATACACTAAATTTAACTAAAAAATGGAAGCTATGTGCGGAATGCACAGAAACGGCTTGCAAAATTCGCCCAAAGTAATAATTGAAAAAATTTTTCACAGGTGGTATGATGAAGCCATAAGAGCGCAGTCCGCCTATGGGCTGCAAAAAATGGCGGGCATCCGTTCACCCCTGGGCGGGCGGCGGCCTGCTGAAACAATCTTAGGAGGAAACACACATGAAAAAGGCACTTGCTCTGATCCTGGCTCTCTGCCTGGCTCTGTCTGTGGTGGCCTGCGGCGGCGCTGCTTCCAGCGCTCCTGCTTCCGAGAGCACTCCCGCCGAGGGCGGCGAGGCTGCTCCCGCTACCACCCAGATCACCCTGGCTACCTACCCCATCGGTAAGTGGAGCGACGAGGCTGTTGTCAACGAGCTGATCGCTGGCTTCAACGCCGTCCATCCCGAGATCGAAGTCACCGTCCAGTACCTGGACTACACCAACGGTGACGATGCTGTCAACACCGCCATCGAGGCCGGCACCGCCCCCGACGTCATCTTCGAGGGTCCCGAGCGCCTGGTCGCCAACTGGGGCGCCAAGGGCTACCTGGTCGACCTGGCTGACCTGGTCAACCCCAACACCTACGCTTCCGTCATCGGCTCCTGCACCAGCGAGAACGGCGCTGTCTACGAGCTGCCTGTCTGCATGACCGCCCACTGCATGGGCATCAACAAGGACCTGTTCGAGGCTGCCGGCGCCTGGCAGTATGTGGACGCCGAGTCCCACACCTGGACCACCGAGAACTTCGTGAAGGCTGTTGAGGCTCTGGTTGCCTACGGCCACACCAACGTGGGCGCTGTGTACTGCGGCGGCCAGGGCGGCGATCAGGGCACCCGCGCTCTGGTGACCAACCTGTACGGCGGCACCTACGCCAACGCTGAGCACACCGCTTACACCGCTAACTGCGCTGAGAACGTCAAGGCTCTGCAGCTGCTGAAGGACCTGGAGGGCATCAACTTTGACGCCTCCATCGTCGGCGGCGACGAGGTCTCCCTGTTCGCCAACGGCACCCTGGCCATGGCCTTCTGCTGGAACGTTGCTCTGGAGAACAACAACGCTGAGACCATCCAGTTCGACGCCTTCCCCATGGCTTTCCCCACCGAGTCCGGCGATCCCGTCCTGCAGGGCGGCATCTGGGGCTTCGGCATCTTTGACAACGGCGATCAGGCCAAGATCGACGCTGCCAAGACCTTCGTTGAGTACATGACCACCGGCGACGCCTATGTGGCTGCCGTTGAGGCTTCCAGCTACTGGCCCGTCTTCGAGGTCGAGGGCATGTACGAGGGCAACGAGCAGATGACCGAGTACGGCCTGCTGGTTCCCTACATGGGCGACTACTATCAGATCACCAAGGGCTGGACTGAGGCCCGCACCGCTTGGTGGAATGCTCTGCAGGCCATCGGCTCCGGCACCGACGTGCAGGAGGCTCTGGACACCTTCGTCGAGACCGCCAACGCCGCTGCCAACGCTGCCTGATCGCATCTGTATCTGAGCGAAACCGCGAACCGGCCGTGAATGCGGCAGGTGAGTAAAGGGTAATGCGCGCCCTCTCTGCGTCGTCTGCGCAGGGAGGGCGCGTTTCCTTTCCCTCTTCCGGCCGGCAGAACTGCGGCATCCGAGACCCAAGGATCATCGAATGTGTGTGAAATCCCAGAGGAAAGGGGATCATCGTTTTGCAGAAAAAACAATCAGTGGGCATGAGCCGGGCGCTGGCTCGCCGCGAGACCATCGCGGGATACCTGTTCATGCTGCCCAGCCTGTTCTTCTTCATCACCTTTGTTATCTACCCCATGGTCATGTGCGTGTGGACCAGCCTGTTCAACAGCACCATGGGCAAGGAGGCACAGGACACCTTCATTGGCATCGCCAACTTCGTCGAGCTGTTCCAGGATAAGATCTTCCTGAAGGCACTGTGGAACACCATCCTCATCGTGGTGGTGTCGGTGCCCACCGTGTGCATCTTCTCCCTGTGGGTCAGCTCCCGCATCTACAACATGCCGGACTGGGCCTGCAGCCTGTTCCGCGTCATCTTCTACCTGCCCGTGATCACCGGCTCTGTGGCGGTCACCGTGGTGTGGAAGTGGATGTTCAACAACTACTACGGCATCTTCAACTATGTGGGCACCAGCCTTGGCATTCTGGAAAAGAACATCAACTGGCTGGGCGATGAGCGGTTCGCACTGTGGTGCATCATCCTCATCCTGTTCACCACCTCGGTGGGCCAGCCCATCGTGCTGTACGTCTCCGCCCTGGGCAACGTGGACCAGTCTCTGGTGGAGGCGGCCCAGGTGGACGGCGCCACCGATCTGCAGGTCTTCTGGAAGATCAAGTGGCCTCAGATCATGCCCACCACCCTGTACATCCTGGTCATCACCACCATCAACAGCTTCCAGTGCTTCGCGCTGATCCAGCTGCTGACCTCGGGCGGCCCCAACAACTCCACCCAGACCATCATGTACTACATCTACTACACCTGCTTCAAGCTGTACCGCTATGGCTATGCCAACGCCATGGGCGTGGTTCTGGCGATCATCATCGCCATCCTGTCCGCCGTGCAGTTCAAAGTGGCTCAGGAAAAGTAAGCGGGAGGTAAGGAACAATGAAAGAACGCAAGAACAAGTCGCCGTATGCCATCGGCTCGGCGGTCGTCATCGCCATTCTGGCCTTCCTGTTCGCTTTCCCGCTGTACTGGATCGTGACCGGCGCCTTCAAGACCCCCGCGGCCATCAACGCCGCCCAGCCCGACTGGTTCCCCGTCGAGTGGACCCTGCGCAACTTTGAGGTGCTGTTCGCCAAGCGCAGCGCCCCCCTGTGGGAGCTGGCTGTCCCCTTCAGCGAGACCCTGACCGGCAAGACCGTCTACTTCTCGGTGGGTCCCACCCCGCCCGCGGCCTTCCGCTGGCTCATCAACACCGTGTTCATGTCGGTGGCCGCCATGGTGCTCACCTGCGTCACCGCCTCTCTGGCGGGCTACGCGCTGGCCAAGAAGCGCTTCTGGGGCCGCGGCCTGATGTTCACCCTGATCGTCTGCGCCATGGCTCTGCCCAAGCAGGTCATCCTGATCCCGCTGGTGCGTGAGATGGCGGCGCTGAACCTGTCCGACACCCTGTGGGCGGTCATCTTCCCCATCGTGGGCTGGCCCTTCGGCGTGTTCCTGATGAAGCAGTTCAGCGAGGGCATCCCCGGCGAGATCCTGGAATCCGCCCGCATCGACGGCGCCGGTGAGCTGAAGACCTTCACCAGCATCGCCCTGCCCATCATCCAGCCGGGCATCGGCGCGCTGGCCATCTTCACCTTCATCAACGCCTGGAACGACTACTTCATGCAGCTGATCATGCTGCAGAACACCGGCAGCCTGACCATCAGCCTGGGCATCGCCAAGCTGCAGGGCGAGAACGCCACCGACTTCGGCCTGATCATGGCCGGTGCGGCGTTGGCTTCCGTGCCCATCATCATCGTGTTCCTGGCGTTCCAGAAGTACTTCACCAAGGGCATCACCATGGGTGCCGTGAAGGGCTAAGTACGGATCATCGCAAAAAAAATTCCAAGCAAATGAGAGACGAGAGGCGGGGCGGCCGCGCTGCCCCGCCCCCTTTTGGGAGGGTAACAGAATCATGAGCATTTCCAAGTATCAGGGCATCATTCCTGCCTTCTACGCCTGCTACGACGACGAGGGCAACATCAGCGTGGAGCGCACCAAGGCGCTGACCCGCTACTACATCGCCAAGGGCGTGCAGGGTGTGTACGTCTGCGGTTCCTCCGGCGAGTGCATCTACCAGAGCAAGGAGGAGCGCAAGCTCACCCTGGAGGCCGTGATGGAGGAGGCCAAGGGCAAGCTGACCGTCATCGCCCATGTGGCCTGCAACAACACTGCCGACAGCATGGAGCTGGCCGCCCATGCGGAGAGCCTGGGCGTGGATGCCATCGCATCCATCCCCCCTATCTACTTCAAGCTGCCCGAGCACGCCATCGCCCAGTACTGGAACGACATCTCCAGCGCCGCCCCCAACACCGATTTCGTCATCTACAACATCCCCCAGCTGGCCGGCACCTCGCTGACCATCCCCCTGCTGAAGGAGATGCTGAAGAACCCCAGAGTCATCGGCGTGAAGAACAGCTCCATGCCCGTGCAGGACATCCAGATGTTCAAGGACGAGGGCACCAGGAACGGCCGTCAGTTCGTGGTCTTCAACGGGCCCGATGAGCAGATCGTCTCCGGCCTGGCCATGGGCGCCGCCGGCGGCATCGGCGGTACTTACGGCGCCTATCCCGAGCTGATCCTGAAGCAGATTGAGCTGGTGGAGCAGGGCGACCTGGCCACCGCCCGCCAGGTGCA
>JAFUQL010000161.1 GCA_017472375.1 Oscillospiraceae bacterium
ACAGATCCAGCGTCTGCCACTGGCCGCCCGAGGGCAGGGGGAAGGTCTCGGCATCACCCTCCTCGTCCAGGTCAGTGCAGACAGGCTCACAGCCGCTGAAATCGTCGAAGCCATCCCCATCGCCCGGGTCCTCCGGGGCGATGAGCTCCAGCATCAGCGGGCGGGCCTGTGCCGCCAGATACAGCGAACCGCAGACCACCACGCCCTTGCCGCTGGCTACGGCCTTGTCCAGCGCGTCGGCCAGACTCTCGCAGGTGGTGGTGCGCAGATCCTCCTTCGAGGCCAGTTCAGCCAGCTCCCACGCATCCATGGCACGGGGGCAGTCGGGGGTCACGGTGTACACCCGCTCAAAGCAGGGGGCGAGGGTGTGCAGCACGTCCTGCACGTCCTTGTCCTTCAGCATGCCCATCACCGCCACAAGGCCCCGGCAGCGGGCTTCTTTCAGGGTCTCGGCCAGCGCTTCGGCGCCGTCCGGGTTGTGGCTGCCGTCCAGAAGCAGCAGAGGCTCTTTGCGCAGCACCTCGATGCGGGCGGGGAAGCGGGCACTCTCCAAACCATCGATGATCTGCTCATCGGTGATGTCATAGCCCTTGCGCCACAGCGCCAGCGCGATCTCAATGGCCATGGCGGCGTTCATGCTCTGGTGGCGGCCGGGGAAGGGGAGCACCACCTCGTAGCCGCCATACTCAAAACGGTTCTCAAAGGGCAGACCCTTGCTGCGGTGCAGATCGTCCAGGTCGGGCACCACCAGCGGGCACTGCTTCGCCTTGGCCTCGCCCATCAGCACACGCAGTGCGAGGGCGGGCTGGGCGGGGTAGCTGACGGCGATGCAGCCGGGCTTCAGGATGCCGGCCTTTTCACGGGCGATCTTGTCCACGGTGCTTCCCAGCAGGGCGGTGTGGTCCAGGCCAATGCAGGTGATGGCCGCCACCAGGGTGTTCGGCACCACGTTGGTGGCATCATACCGGCCGCCGAGGCCAGTCTCCAGCACCACCAGATCACAGCTTTTGCGGGCGAACCAGCACAGGGCCACGGCGGTGACCGCCTCAAATTCCACAGGGGTACCATCGCCGGCGGCCTCCATGGCCTCAGCGGCTGCTTTCACCTCGGCGGTGATGGCGGCCAGCTCATCCCAGGTGATCATCTCGCCGTTGATCTGGAACCGCTCGCGGAACTCCAGCACATAGGGGGAGATGGTCAGGCCGACCCGATAACCGGCCTTGCGCAGAATGGATGCGGTGAGGGTGGCAACCGTGCCCTTGCCGTTGGTGCCGGCAATGTGTACGCACTTGAGCGCGGCCTCGGGGTTGCCCAGCCGGGCCATCAGGGCCTGCATCCGGCCGAGGGTGGCGCCCCCGCCCAGCCGGGGCAGGCTGTGAAGATATTCAACGGCTTCATGTCCAGTCATAATGTTTCCTCTTTTCGGTGGCGCAGAAGAGAGCCGCACATTCGCAAGAACAGCAGCAGGCAGAGCGCCACGAACAGTCCGGCGCACACGCCGGAAAAATCAAGCCAAACGTCGGTCAGCTGGCTGGAACGGCCGGCCACCATCATCTGGATGGTCTCATCCAGGTTGGCGGTGCCAAGGCCGAACAGCAGCGGCCAACTGATGTGCCGCACAAAGCGGCGGGTGTAGACCCGCAGGCACAGCATCGACAAAAAGCCCAGCAGAGCGTATTCGGCAAAATGTGCCAGCTTTCGGATCTGATAAATGGTGAGTTCGCCCAGCCCGAGCCGTTTCAGCAGTTGGTTGGCCCAGCTGAGAACAGCAGCGCTCCGGGCGTTGCTGGCCTCAGCGATCTGCAGCGAGTTGGAAAAGATGAACACCACCGTCCAGATCAAAGCCAGTGTGAACAGGATCCGCAGGACGATGACCCACGGGTCGATGCGGGAACGAGATGCCATGGAGAAACGGCCTCCTGTTATAGAAATTTCCGGCCCCATCATAGCACATCCGGCCCAGGGGGATGTGAACGGTTTGTGTGCCCGGGATAAAGTTTTTCCTAAGAAAACCATAAACCGCCCGGCCGCTTCCCGCACGGGGAGCCGGCCGGGCGGCGGTTTTATCGTTGCATCAGCAATTGCGGAACAGCGGCTTGCTTACCAGCCGGTCAAACATGGAGATAAAGGGCCCCATGCAGAACGCGGCCAGAATGGTACCCAGCCCCAGAATGCCGCCCTGCTGCCAGCACACCAGCACGCATATGCCGTCGGTGATCATGCGGCAGAGGAAGAATTTCATCGGGGTATACTGCTCCAGCTCCAGCGCAGCGGCATCGTAGGGGGAGATGCCCAGATCGGCCCCCATGTACATGCTGCAGCCAAGGCAGGTGATGAGCAATGCGGCCACACAGCAGACCACCTGGGGAACAAGCCCCTCGGGGCGGTACAGGCTCTCAAAGCAGTGGGCAAAGAACTCCACCGTATAGCCGATGCCGAAGGCATTGAACAGCGTGCCCCAGCCGATGCCCCGGCGCAGTGCCAGCAGCATCACCGCAAAGAGCAGGCCGTTCACCACCATTTCGACAGCGCCCAGCGAAAAGCCGTAACGGTCGCTGATGGCGAAGCACATCCCGGTGAAAGGATCATTGCCCAACCGGGCCAGCCGGAACAGGGCGATGCCCGCCGACATGATGACCAGCGCCAGCATCATCAGCCAGAAACGCCGGGTGCGAAAATCGTTCAAACGCATAGGCTCACCCCAGAGCGGTCAGGCTCTGCTCCACGTTGGCCAGCTTGTCCTGAGCGCGGGCCAGCTTCTGGCGGATCTCATCCACCACGCGGGCGGGGGCCTTGCTCACAAAGCCCTCGTTGGCCAGCTGGCGGCTGAACAGAGCGATCTCCTTCTCCACCTTCTCCTTCTCCTTGTTCAGGCGGGCCAGCTCCTTCTCACGGTCGATCAGCTCCATCATGGGGATGAAGCCGCGGGCGGTGTCGGTGACCACCTGCACCATGCCCTCGGTGCTGCCCTCGTACTTGGCGCACAGGGTCACGTCGGTGGCAAAGGCGAACTTGGCCAGATAGGCGCTGCCCTTCTCAAAGGCGGCAGGGTCGGCGGTCTCGATGATCATGCTGGTCTTCTTGGTGGGATGGACGTTCATCTCGGCGCGGATGTTTCGGATGGCCTTGATGTAGTCGGTCAGCTTGCCGAAGTCGGCCTCGTCCTCGGGGTAGTTGTGGGCCTCGTCAAAGGCGGGCCACTGCTGGGTCATGATGGTCTCAGCACTGCCGGGCAGGGAGAGGTAGATCTCCTCGGTGACGAAGGGCATGAAGGGATGCAGCAGCTTCAGAGCCTTGTCCAGCACAGACACCAGCACCTTGCGGGCAGTGTCGGCCTGCTCCTCATCGCCGCCGTTCAGGCGGGCCTTGGCGATCTCGATGTACCAGTCACAGTACACATCCCAGATGAAGTCGTAGATCTTGGCGCCGGCCAGGCCCAGCTCATACTTGTCCAGATTCTCGGTCATGTCGCGGGCGACCTGATTCAGGGTGGACAGCACCCACTTGTCGCTCATGTCCAGCTGCTCCTCGGCGGGCATACCCGGCTCAAAGCCCTCGGGCAGGTTCATCTGCACGAAGCGGGCGGCGTTCCACAGCTTGTTGGCAAAGTTGCGGGAGGAGCGGACCTTCTCCTCGCTGTAGCGCATATCGTTGCCGGGGGTGGAGCCGCTGATCAGGGTGAAGCGCAGCGCGTCGGCGCCGAACTCCTTGATGACCTCCAGCGGGTCGATGCCGTTGCCCAGACTCTTGGACATCTTGCGGCCCTGACTGTCGCGGACGATGCCGTGGATGAACACGGTGTCAAAGGGCACCTCGTCCATGTGCTCCAGACCGGAGAACATCATGCGGGCGACCCAGAAGAAGATGATGTCGTAGCCGGTGACCAGCGTGTTGGTGGGGTAGAAGAACTTCAGATCCTCGCTGTCTTTGTTGGGCCAGCCCAGAGTGCTGAAGGGCCACAGGGCGCTGGAGAACCAGGTGTCCAGCGTGTCGGGATCCTGAGTCAGATGAGTGCAGCCGCACTTGGGGCAGACGGTGGGGGCGTCGTGGGCGACCACGGTCTCGCCGCACTCGTCGCAGTACCAGGCGGGGATCTGATGGCCCCACCACAGCTGACGGCTGATGCACCAGTCACGGATGTTCTCCATCCAGTTGTAGTAGATCTTGTCGAAGCGGGCGGGCACGAACTTGGTGCGGCCGGTGCGCACGGCCTCGATGGCGGGCTTGGCCAGAGGCTCCATCTTCACGAACCACTGCTTGGAGACCATGGGCTCGATGGTGTTGTGGCAGCGG
>JAFUQL010000162.1 GCA_017472375.1 Oscillospiraceae bacterium
AAGGAGGTGGTGGTGGGCGCCAAGCGCGTGCCGCGCCCCACCGCTGTGCCCACGGCCACCCCGGAGGGCACCGCCACCCCGGAGCCCAGCAGCACCCCGGAGGGCACCACCACCCCGGAGCCCAGCAGCACCCCGGAGGGCACCACCGCCCCCGAGGCGACCGCCACCCCGGAGGGCTCCACCACCCCTGAGGCGACCGCCACCCCGCAGGTGACGGCCACCCCGGAAGTGACCGCCACCCCCGAGGTCACGGCCACCCCGGAAGTGACCGCTACCCCCGAGGTCACGGCCACCCCGGAAGTGACTGCCACCCCCGAGGTCACGGCCACCCCGGAAGTGACCGCCACCCCTGAGGTCACGGCCAACCCCGAGCCCACCGCGACTGCCACGGCCACTGTGGAGAACCTGCGGGCGGGCACCGGCCTGCGGGTGATGCCCCTGGGCCTGCGCGTGACCCCGCTGACCACCACCGGCTACGCCCAGTGGCCCGATGAGATCACCTTCTACGACGTGGCGACCTACACCGCGAAGGACCTGGACAAGTACACCTTCGACCTGAGCACCGCCATCGTGAACGTCAAGACCGGCGAGTACCTGTACACCGGCTGGCAGGACATCAACGGCTACAGCTACTACTACACCTCCGACCACAAGGCCCTCACCGGCAGCCAGGTCATCGACGGCGTGATGTACGAGTTCGACGAGACCGGCGCGCTGAAGCGCAACAGCCGCGGTGTGGACGTGTCCAAGTACCAGGGCAACATCGACTGGAAGGCCGTGAAGGCCTCCGGCATCGACTTTGCCATCATCCGCGTGGGCTACCGCGGCTACGGCAGCGGCCAGCTGGTCGAGGATTCCACCTTCAAGGCCAACATCCAGGGCGCCACCGCCGCCGGGCTGCGGGTGGGCCTGTACTTCTACAGCCAGGCCATCAACGAGGAGGAGGCCGTCGAGGAGGCCAGCATGGTGCTGAGCCTGTGCAAGGGCTACAACATCACCTACCCCATCTTCTTCGACACCGAGAAGGTGGCCGGCGATACCGGCCGCGCCGACAACATCGGCAAGGCCACCCGCACCGCCTGTGCCGTGGCCTTCTGCGAGACCATCCGCAACGCGGGCTACCAGGCGGGCGTGTACAGCTACGCCAGCTGGTTCTACAACGAGCTGAATCTGGCCAACCTGAGCCGCTACAAGATCTGGATCGCCCAGTACCGCGACACCCTCAGCTTCAACAGCCGCTACGACATCTGGCAGTACACCAGCCAGGGCACGGTGCCCGGCATCCCCACCAACGTGGATATGAACATCGGCTATTGATGCCCCTGTAAAACAGCAACGCCCCCGCGCTTCCGGTGAAGGAGCGCGGGGGCTTTTTTGCACAGAAAAAACGCCGCGGCACAGGGCCGGGCGTTGCACACTGGGGGGATGGCCGGGTCAGGGGAGGTCGGGCGGCTCCGGCGCGGCGATGCCCTCGCTGACAAGGTGGCTGTGGTAGGCGGCTTTCACCTCGGCAAAGCGGCTGCGGGGCACCGGGATGACCAGCTTTTCGTTGCGCAGCACGATGCCCTCGGGCGCAAGGCAGGTGATCTCGTCCATGTTCACCACAAAGGACTTGTGGGGCTGCAAAAAGCGCCGGTTGCGCAGCAGCGGGGCCACCGCCTCGGTGAAGGGCACCCGGATGTTGCGGCTGCGCAGCAGCTCCCGGTCGGTCTTGTGAAACTCCAGCACATGGCCCACGCACTCCACATAGCGGATCTCGCCGGGGGTCACCAGCCGCAGCCCGGCGGGGGTGTTCACCTGCAGGCCGGGGCCCTCGCGCAGGTGGGCCAGCCGGGTGAGCAGATCCAGCGAGTTGAACAGCAGGTCGGGGTCCAGCGGGCGGGTCAGGTACTGCAGCGCGTTCACCCGGTAGGCCTCCATGGCCAGCTCCGGCCCGTTGGCCAGGAAGATGACGGGGGACATCCCATCCCACCGGTGGAGCTGGCGGGCCAGCTCCATGCCGTCCACATCGGGCAGGGGAAGCTGGATGAAGTACAGGTCAAAGGGAGGCTGGAGCGGGAGCGCATCCAGCAGGGGCAGCCCGCCCGAAAATTCGGTGACCTGCAGCCCTGCGCCGGGGTTCATCTCGCGGTAGCGGGCCAGCAGGTCATGAAATTCAGGGTCATTGGGCATATTGCTGCAAACGGCGGCCCGGAGCATGGCGGTTCCCTCCCTTCAAAACTAAAAATAAAGCGAATTGCTATAGTTTTTTTAGTTTAGCATGAGGTTGGGCAATTGTCAAACCTGCACAAAAGCCGGGCAAATGTCAAGCAAAATGAAAAAATGTCGCTGCAGCGGGAAACACCGCCCTGCCCCACGCAGGAAGGTGCAAAAAAAGAGGTGATACCGCAAAAAATAAAGGGCAGAGGGCGCCGCAAAAAAACTCCGGCCCGCACACAGCGGGCCGGAGCGGCACATCAGTTGAACTTGTAGATCTTGCGCAGCAGGCGGTAGCCGGAGATGGTCAGGTGGTTGCCCATGCTGCCGGGCAGGTCGGTCAGCGCGCTGACCGAGAAGCGGCGGAAGCGGCGGTACAGGCGCTTGTCGCCGGCCTTCAGCTCGGCCCACAGCGCCTCCTTCTTCTCCAGGGCCTCCTTGCTGCCGTCGATGGTCAGGAACACCGAGGAGATGGCCACCATCATGGACAGATAGTTCAGCATATAGCTGGCCAGCTTCTTCAGCTCGGGGGGGAAGTCGTAGGGGTTGGGGCAGTCCAGCATGATGCGGGTCACCCGCAGCTGCTGGTCCACGCGGCGCACCATCACCTGCTCGTTCACCGACTGGTCGGCCCGGCCGATGAAGTAGCGGTACAGGTCCAGGTCCATGTAGTACAGGGTCTTGACCGCGGGCAGCGGCTGGTAGACGAAGATGTTGTCCACATAGAAGGTGTGCTTGGGCAGCTTCAGGCCGCAGTCCCGCAGCAGCTGGGTGCGGTAGATCACCGAGTGCATCAGGATGTTCTGGCTGGGGGAGAAGCGGCCGATCTCGCCCCAGGTGAAGATGCGGTCGGTGGGCAGCACATTGCGGTAGTGTACGGTGTGGCTGGTGTTGTCCTCCACATGCTCGTAGACGTAGTTGCACAGCAGCAGGTCCACGGGCTGCTCCATGGCGGCAAACTCGCGCAGCTTGGCCATGACCTTCTGCAGGCTGGGCACGTCCAGCCAGTCGTCCGAATCCACCACCTTGTAGTACAGGCCGGCGGCGTTGGCCAGGCCCTGGTTCACGCCCTCGCCGTGGCCGCCATTGGGCTGGTGGATGACCCGGACCACATCGGGGTGTTCCGCGGCCCAGCGGTCAGCGATGGCGGGGGTCTCGTCCACCGAGCCGTCGTCCACCAGAATGATCTCGATGTCCTCGCCGCCCTGCAGCAGCGTCTCCACGCAGTGGTCCATATATGCGGCCGA
This sequence comes from Oscillospiraceae bacterium, assembly GCA_017472375.1. Lineage (GTDB taxonomy): Bacteria > Bacillota > Clostridia > Oscillospirales > Ruminococcaceae > SFJ001. The sequence goes on from JAFUQL010000162.1 coordinate 3,444, forward strand.
GTTGTAGCAGGGCACCGCAAAAGTGATCAGTTTCAAGAGAAGTTCCTCCGAAATATGTATTGGATGTAGCAGCAGCCCGCAGGCTGCGGGTGTGTGCCGCCTGCTTATAAAACGATGCAGCAGCACATACTGCTTCATTTTACCACAATCTCCGCCGAATATCGAGTGTTTTTTACCGGTCAACTTTAAAAAAACGTGTAAAATATTGCGGTTTTCCCCCGCAGGGGCGCCGGAGCCGCCGGTTTTGGCCTGCGGCGGTGGACAAGCTGCGCCCGGCCCATGTATAATAGAGGGAGAGAACGACCGAACGCCCCGCCGCGCGCATGGGGCGGCCCGCCCGGAAAGGAGCGCCTTTTCATGTATCAGAAATACGTCAAACGCCTGCTGGATGTGATCCTGTCCGCCGCCGCACTGGTGGTGCTGTGCATCCCCATGGCCCTCATCGCCCTGTGGATCAAGCTGGACTCCCCCGGCCCCGTGCTGTTCAAACAGCGCCGGGTGGGCAAGGGGAAGGTGCTGTTTGACATCCTCAAGTTCCGCACCATGCGCACCGATACCCCCAAGGATATGCCCACCCATCTGCTGAAAAACCCGGAGACCTTCATCACCAAAAGCGGGCGCTTTTTGCGCAGGACCAGCCTGGACGAGCTGCCCCAGATCTGGAACATCTTTGTGGGCGAGATGAGCATCGTCGGCCCCCGCCCCGCCCTGTGGAACCAGGACGATCTGATCGCGGAGCGGGACAAGTACGGCGCCAACGACATCACCCCCGGCCTGACCGGCTGGGCCCAGGTGAATGGGCGCGATGAGCTGGAGATCCCCGTAAAGGCAAAGCTGGACGGCGTGTATGCGGCCAACGTGACCTTCGCCATGGATGCAAAATGCTTTGTGCGCACCATCACCAGCGTGCTGGGGCATGAGGGCGTGGTGGAAGGCGGCACCGGCGCGCTGAAGGACGCGCAGGAGAGCGCGCAGAGCGATGCGCAAAAGAATGAGCCGAACGATTGATTTTCGCAATATAGTCATGTTATAATTGACCTAGAGACGTGAGACCCGCAGGTGGAAGGACCGCCTGCGGGTGAAAGCCTTGCAGAAAGGAGGGACAGCAGACATGAAACGAACTTTCAAACGTGCACTGAGCGCTGTGATGGCGCTGCTGATGCTGCTGGCCCTCGCTGCAGGCCCCCTGCCGGATGAGGGCGCGGCGCTTCAGCTCGTCCATCCGTACCAGCGGGGCGAGGCGGTCGGCCGGGGCGAGGTCTCCGGCGGCCCCATCCGTGCGGTGATGCGCGGCGGCACGGAGCGTACCTCCATGCCGGATGCCACCTTCCATGCGGCCAGCGGCCTCACCGTCGTCCATGACAACACCAGGGTGATCCACCGGCAGGCGGTCTGTGTCCAGGAGGAAGAGCAGACCGGCAGCCGCATCACCCGGCTCACCGCGGTACAGCCGGTCCCGCCCAGCGAGTGCCAGCATGTATCCGGCGGTATGTATCATCTCAGATTATCCGACCCCCCCGGCTGAACCGGGCGAATCATCGGGCGGCAGCATTTGGCTGCGGCCCTTGCCTTGCTGCGTCTGTGTGAGAGTGCAGCAGGGCTGTTCGTCTATGGTTCGTCCGGGGGTTTTTGCGCCCGTTTGGGGCCGGCATCAGGCCGGTCAGTTCCGGGCGGATGAGCCGGGGAAGGTCGGCGGATGACAAACTCTGCCATGCGGCCGATCCGGTCCCTTTGTGCGTGACCCCCTTTCTGGAACCGAACGGGCAGGCTGGATGCCTGCCCCGGGAATGGAATGGAAAGAGGTCTGTAAAAAACGATGACACATATCATGATCACCAGCACCAGCAGCACAGAGGCAAAGTCTCTGTACTATCTGCTGCAGCGTGCCGGGCTGGGCGCCGTGGAGCTGAGCGTGAGCAGCGGCGAACAGGCGGTGCGCGCGGCCGTGCAGGCTGGCGCGAATGTGGTGCTTGCGGAAGCGGCGGCCCTGGGTGCGTCTCTGAGTCAGTCCATTGAGGAACTGCACAGGGAGATCCCCGGCTGCCAGCTCATCCTGTATTTTGACAGCGCCATGCAGATGGAGGAGGCCCGCCAGCTGAAGCAGCAGCATGTGGAGCTGCAGCTGCGGCCCCTGCACAAGGCGCAGATCCAGCGGGCGGTGAGCCGCGCGCTGGACCGTGTGGGCAGCGGCCCCATGCAGCTGCGCACCGAGCAGGTGCTGACCATGCTGAGCCAGAATATGCTGGACAGCCTGCTGAAGGGCAGCACCGGGGAGGCGGGCGAGTACCTGCACGCCCTTGGGGTGACCGGGAACAGCAGCGGCGCGGTGTATATGGGCCGGCTGTCTGCTGTGCTGGAAAAGAACCGCGCCGAGCAGCTGGCAGCCGAGTTGCGCCGCCGCCTGATGAACCAGGGCTGCAAGGCGGTGCTGCGGGTGAGCGGCTCCACCCTGACGGCGGTGGGCTTTGCCGATGCAAGCCGGCAGCCCGCGCTGATGGGCGGGCTGGAGACCGCGCTGAAGCGCT
>JAFUQL010000163.1 GCA_017472375.1 Oscillospiraceae bacterium
AAATCTTCGTCCGCGGCAAATCGTATCAAAGAAAAACCGATCCGCTGCGGCCCTGCCGGCCGCCCGATAAGGAGGATGTTGCCCTATGGCAAAGCATACTGCGCAGGCGGCCGACAATCGTCACCGCAAAACAAAAAAGAAGAAAAAGTCCGGCTGTCTGCCGGTGCTGGTGGCCCTGCTGGGCGTGGTGCTGATGGCCGCCGCTGTGGTTCTGTTCACCCTGAAGGGGGAGATCGACGGCAAGGGCGAGACCGACACCACCGTGACCGTCACGGTCGAGCAGGGCAGCGGCCCGGCCACCATTGCCAACCGTCTTAAGGACGCCGGCCTCATCAAATACCCCCGCATCTTCCGCTGGTATGTGGGGCAGCAGGGGGCCGCAGGCAAGCTGCAGTACGGCGAGTTCGCCATTCCGCAGGGCGCTTCCTACGACACCATCATCGAGCATCTGACCCGGTATGTGGCCGCCGCCACCACCCGTGTCACCTTCCCGGAGGGCAGCACCGCCCAGTCCATCGCCGCCAAAATGGAGGAGGCAGGTCTGTGCACCGCCGACGAGTTCCTGCAGGTAGCCTGCACCGGCGACTTCAGCCAGTTCCGCTTCTGGCAGTATGTCCCCGCCGCCGATACCCCCGGCCTGTTTCTGCGCTGCGAGGGCTATCTGTTCCCCGAGACCTATGACTTCTACGACGAGGACACCGTCTACAACTATGTGGCCACCTTCTATGCCCAGTTCGACAGCATGATCACCGACGAGATGTATGCCGAGCTGGAGGCGCAGGGCATGACCTTGCACCAGCTGATCACACTTGCCAGTTTTGTGCAGGAGGAAGCCGGCAACGATCAGGACGACAATGTGGCGCAGGTGTTCCGCAACCGTCTGGCTCCCGGTTCACCCTTCCCCCGGCTGGAGTCCAATGTTTCCAGCTATGTGCAGCGGGACGACGACAACAACTACCTGTACAACTGGGTGGCCAAGTATTACGGCGGCTGGGACAGCATCCCCGCCGAGATCTACGCCGCCTATAACACCTACGAAAAGACCGGTCTGCCTGCGGGCGCGGTGTCCAACCCGGGCATCGAGGCCATCAAAGCCGCCCTCAGCCCCAACCCGGACGAGGAGGTAAAGGACTGCTACTTCTTTGTCACCGACCTGACCGGCAAGTATTACTACGGCCGCACCGTGGCCGAGCACAACGCCAACTGCAACAAGGCGTGGGCGGTCAACCGAACCCTGTAATCCCGTCATCCACAGCGGCCCGGCCCCGGCGGGCCGCTGTTTTTCCATCACCTGCGCAAAAAAGCGCAGTTTTCCCCAAAGGAGAGGACATCATGTTGAGAATCCCCGAACTGCTCAGCCCTGCGGGCGATCTGGAGCGCCTGAAATACGCCGTCTGTTACGGCGCCGACGCGGTGTACTGCGGTATGCCGGAGTTCGGCATGCGCTCGGCCCCGCAGAACTTTACCCCCGACCAGCTGCGGGAGGGCGTGCTGTTTGCCCACGCCCGTGGCCGCAAGGTCTACCTGACTTTGAACACCCTGCCCACCAACGAGGAGCTGGACCGCCTGCCCGAGGCCATCAAGGCCGCCGTGGACGCCGGTGTGGACGCCTTTATCGTGGCCGATCTGGGGGTGCTGGCCGCCTGCAAAAAGCACGCCCCCAACACCGATGTGCACATCTCCACCCAGATGGGCATCACCAACTACGGCGCCGCCACCGCCGCCTACGAGATGGGCGCCAAGCGTGTGGTGCTGGCCCGGGAGCTGACCTTGCAGGACATCGCCATCATCCGGGACAAGACCCCGCCCCAGCTGGAGATCGAAGCCTTTGTGCACGGCGCCATGTGCGTCAGCTTTTCCGGCCGGTGCCTGCTGTCCAACTACATGGCCGACCGGGACTCCAACCGGGGCCAGTGCGCCCAGCCCTGCCGCTGGAAGTACTTTATGCACGAGGAAAAGCGCCCCGACCAGTACTTCGAGATCGGCGAGACCGAGCAGGGCAGCTACATCCTCAACGCCAACGACCTGTGTACCGCGCCCTTCCTTGACCTGATCTGTCAGGCCGGCGTGGACAGCCTGAAGATCGAAGGCCGTGCCAAAACCGAATACTACGTGGCCAGTGTCACCGCCGCCTACCGCAAGGCGCTGGACACCTATCTGGCCGATCCGTTCAGCGAGCAGTTCAATCTGCCCGACTCGGTCTACGAGGAGCTGAACCGCACCAGCCACCGCCACTACTCACCCGGCTTCTATTTTGGCAAAGAGAACGCCCGCCAGAACCTGCCCGCCCACGGCTATATCCGGGAATGGGACTACATGGGCCGGGTCAACGGTTGGGAGAACGGCATTGCCCACTGCAGCCAGCGGGGCAAGTGGTGGCTGGGCGATACCCTCGAGGTGCTCTGCCCGGACGGCAGTGTGGTGGAGCTGAAGCCCGAATGGATCAGAAACGCCGCAGGGGAGCTGGTGGATTCCACCCCGCACCCCACCATGGAATACACCATCCCCAGCGAAGTCGAGCTGCCGGCCATGAGCCTCATCCGCCGCCGCAGCACCGGCGTCTGACCGGCAGGGGAGTGCCTGCCGCCTTTCTTCACCCCATAAAAGGAGAATTGCCATGAAACAACCCGCAAACCGCAATCTTGCTGCCGCTCTGCGTGCCGTCGTGTGCGGTGCCGCTGCGGCACTGGCCGCCTTTGTACTAGTGCCGCTGGTCTGCCGGGGCGGTGTGCCGGATTTTCTCTGGATCGGTCTGCGCGTGCTGCTGCCGCTGGGCCTTGCCGCATGGCTGATGCGCGGCGTGCGCCCCGCATGGGTCTGGCTGGGGCTGCCGGTGCAGCTGGTGCTGCTGGCGGCGTTTGCCGAACCCATCGCCCGGTGGAACGGCTACCCGCTGACCGGCTTTATGGGGGCGCTGCCCTATGCGGTCAACATGGGCCTGTGGGCACTGGGACTGACCGCAGCCCAGTACGTTTTGCTGCGGCTTATGGCATCCGCCCAACAATAAAACATCCGACCCTGCCCGATCTGTACCGAACCTTCATTAATAAAAATAGGAGTGAACAACGATGCACGCAGAACTGATGAAAAATTATGTCACCATCCTGCAGGAGGAATTGGTGCCCGCCCTTGGCTGCACCGAGCCCATTGCGGTGGCCTACGCCTC
>JAFUQL010000164.1 GCA_017472375.1 Oscillospiraceae bacterium
AAGTGGGAAGGGCGGGTCAAACACCTGAAGCAATACCGGGGTGATGGCCGCACTCACCGAAAAGCCCCGAATCGGAGCGTTTCGGACACCGAAAAGGCACTTATCGGATCCGATTCGGAGGGTGTCCCTGTCCCTGTCCCTGTTCCTGAACCTGTACCTGAGTCGTCGTCTGTCGACGACGACAAGCCGCACGGCGGGACGACGACGACCCCTGCCCTGTCGGATGCCTATGAGCGCACCTTCGGAGCGCCGCCCACCAACCATGTGACCCGTAAGCTGGAGGAGTACGCCGGCAAGATGGGGCCGGAGCTGGTCTGCCGAGTGCTGGAGGAATGCGAGCGAAACGGTGCCAAGGGCTGGGGGTATGCCCGAACTGCGCTGGAGGACTGTGCGGCGAAGGGCACCACGCTTGAGGAATACGAGCGGGCGCATCGAAGAGATGCGCCAAGCAAAAAGGTAGACCGGCCGGAGCCGTCGGGCACGGACATCCTGGCGCGGCGGCGCCCGATCCGGCTGAAACGAGAAGACTGAGAGAGGAGGAGCCGCCCTGTGTGGTACAACTCAAGGCACTACCCGGACCCCACCGCCGGGGCGGCTTTTGCTCGCATCGGAAAGGAGGAACGCCGTTTGAACAGCGGCAAAGAATTTGAAAACGACTGGCGGCGCAGCGTGCCGCCTGACGTGTGGTACTACCGGCTGAGGGACAGCTCGGCCACATTTTACGGCGGCGCGCAGGAGGGCATCCGCTTCGCGCCGGATAACATCTGCGACTGTGTCCTGTACCGCTGGCCGTATCTGCATCTGGTGGAGCTTAAGACTGTAGCACAGAGTCCGGCGAGCCTGAGCGCCATGTTCGGCAGGTTCGACCCGGAAAAAGAGCGCTACAAAAAGCAGAAGCATCTGGAGGACATGGACGCTGCCGCGGCGCATCCGGGCGTGGTGGCCTCGGTGGTGATCAATTACCGGGGCAGCAGCCATACATATGCGGTCTCTGTGGGGAAGGTCTTGAGCTTTCTGAGTGCGGCCATCCATGGGCACGGCCGCAAAAGCATCCCCGAGAGCTGGTGCCAGGAGCATGGAGTGCTGGTCCCTCAGCAGCTCCTCAGGGTGCACTATCGGTACGACGTGCGGGAGATGATGACCCGCACAGAGGGGAGGGCGGAAGATGAGCGACCTGATCAGCCGTGAGGACGTGCTGGCCCTGCTGCCGGGCACCGACACCGTTGGCCCGAAGCCCAGCGCCCTGCGCCGGAAGGTGGAGCAGCTCCCCGGGGTCGTGCGGTGCCGTGACTGCCTGTGGCACGGCGTGTACGCCGCGAACGGCAAGGACTTTTGCGTCATGCCGATGGGCGAAAAGACCTGCATCTTCGTTCAGCCGGACGGATTCTGCAGCAACGGAGAAAGGAGAAAAGAAAATGAGCGAGAATGACATCAACAAGGCTATGCTTAGCCTTTGCGGGGAGGCTATTCGGTGCGCGAGGAGCGCTCTGAGCGCTGCTAGCAACAGGGCGATGACCGACTACGCCATTGGCCACATCGATGGTGTGGCGAAGGTGCTGGACAAGCTCATTGAGCTTCAGGAGGGCGATAACCATGCGTGAAATCCTGTTCCGCGGCAGGCGCAAAGACAACGGCGAGTGGGTGCATGGGTATTATGTGTGCCTGCACGATGACAAAAGCCACAAGTCACACCGTATCTACCCCGGCCACGCCGAATCGGACTGTGGGGACTTTTACCCCGACTGGTTCGAGATCGACCCCAACACCATCGGCCAGTATATCGGGCTGAAGGACAAACACGGTGAGTACATTTTCGAGGGCGACACCCTGCGCGTCACCTATACGTCAGGCAAGTACGACTTCGACACCAGGGTGTTTTCCGAGGCACTGACTACGGAGGTCGGAGCGATTCGCATCACTCCCTTAGGACTAATAGTGGACACCGTGGAGGAAGCCATCTACATGTGGGAGATCCTTCCTGACCCGTGGGCGTGCCTTGAGGTCATCGGCAACATCCACGACGACCCGGAGCTGGAGGAGGGCGACGATCATGATGACTCTGCTTGACATGGTCATCTGCGTCACGGTCGCCGCTGTGCTGATCCTAATGGCGGTGGGCACCGCAGCGGCGGCTGCAATCGTCACCGTGGGTCTTATTGGGGCGCTAAAAGACCTGCTGGAAGACTTGAACTTAGACTGAAGAAAGGGGCTGGAGGAGGTGAGCGGTGTGACCTATGAGGACAAAAAGGACTGGCTCAATGGCTACCGGCGGGCTCTGCGCCGCCAGCGGGCGCTAGAGCTGGAAGTGGAGCGCCTGCAGGCTGAGGCGGAACGGGTCACGCCGCTCCTGACTCCAGCTTTGGGGCGGGGCGGATCCGGCGGCGGCCGGCTGCCTATGGCAGTGGAGCGCATCATAGAGTCCCGGCAGGATCTTGAGAGACAGATCTTCGACTGCCAGCGGGTGCGGGCTCAGATCATGGCCGCGATCGCCACCGTGCCGGACGAACGGCTGCAGGACGTTTTGCGGCTTAAGTACATCTCCGGTCTGACCTATGAGTGCATCGCCGAGCAGCTGAACTGTTCCGACAAGTGGGCCAAACATCTGCACCGTAAGGCGGTGGAGTTCCTTGTAGTTCCCCTCTGAGGCATGGTATCGTTAAGATGCAAAAGCTCCGGGGGAGCTCCTCGGGGCTCACGGTATGGCAGGATGATCTGCACGAGGGTCGGCTGCCGCAGTTGGATGTTGATTTTTATACGATTTCAACCAGCTGGTGCCCCGGGCTGTGTGCCGGGTAAGTTCTCACAGGCCACCGCAGGCTACGCGGAGAGGGCGAGGCAAGCCGCCCTCGATGCCCGCCGGGCTGTCCGAGCCCCGGCGGGTTTTATATGCTGCATCGCGGCCGGCCGTAACGGCGGCAGCGCGTGAGAGGTGCAAATCCTCAGTGCGGCACCAACAATTCCTAGCATCTATGTGCGATCCTCCTTCAGCAGCACGGAGCCTGCGCCCGGCGGATTTCTTTGGTACATTCTTTTTGCCGCCCGGTGTCCGCTGCGATAAGGCCCCACCGCCGCCTGAGATGGCGGCATTGCCCGTATCCGATCGGATGCGGGCTTTTCTATGCCCATCCTGCCCGCGCGAGGGCGGGGAGGGCGCCAATGGGCGAGCCCGGTAAAGCAGATTCCGGGAGGGCGGGTACGGGGATCTACAACGCATTGAGAGGTGGTGACGATGCCCAAAGAGCAGAACCTCATTCCCTTCGACCGGCGGTCGGAGGAGGAGCGCAAGGAGCTTGCACGGCAGGGCGGCATCGCTTCCGGGGCGGCGCGGCGGCGCAAGCGCGCCATGCGGGATGCCGCCGACTATTACCTCTCGCTGCCGGTGGCGGACAAGCGAGTCTTCAACAAGCTGGCCCGCCGGTGCGTGGACCCCGAGGACATCGACAACCAGATGATGGTGATCGCGGGTCTGACCGAGGCGGCTGCGGCCGGCGATGCCCGCGCTGGTCGGCTTCTGTTTGACATCCTGGGAGAGGACAAAGCCGCTCCGACCCAGCCGGAAGAGACCGACCTGCTCTCTGCCGCACTGGAACAGCTTGCGGGCGAGGAGGATGCGGAATGATCTCTCAAAAGCAGCTTCAGGTCCTCGCATTTGGCGAGAGCCGGTACGATGCACTGATCTGCGATGGGGCCATCCGTTCCGGCAAGACGGCGTTCATGTCGGTGGGCTTTGTCCTCTGGGCGATGAAATATTTTACCGGCCGCAACTTCGCCATCTGCGGCAAGACGGTGGGCACTGCGATGAAGAACATCGTGGTGCCGCTCATGGACCTGAGCTATATGCGCAGGCGGTACGACATGAAGCTCAGCCGCGCCGAGAACAAGCTGACCGTCTCCAGGGGCGGGCGCACCAACACCTTTTACATCTACGGCGGCAAGGATGAGAGCAGCTATATGCTGATCCAGGGCATCACGCTTGCGGGGGTGATGCTGGACGAGACCGCCCTGATGACCCGCAGCTTTGTGGAGCAGGCACTTGCCCGCTGTTCGGTGGAGGGCTCGAAGTTCTGGTTCAACTGCAACCCGGCGGGCCCGAAGCACTGGTTCTATGAGGAGTGGGTGTGCAAGGCTGAGGAAAAGAACGCCCTGCACCTGCACTTTGAGATGCGGGACAATCCGAGCCTGTCCGAAGAGATGCTGCGGCGGTACGAGAGCCTGTACACCGGCGTGTTCTACCAGCGGTATATTCTGGGGCTTTGGGTCAATGCGGAGGGCACCATTTACCGGGAGTTCGCCGGGGCGGTGACCTCGGCGCAGAACCGCTTCCTCTGGCCGCCGGATCAGAAGCTGAAGCCCTGGCGGGTCAACATCGGGGTGGACTTCGGCGGGCACCTTTCCAAGCATAGCTTTGTGGCGGTGGGCGTACTGCCGGGCTGGTCCGGCTGTGTGGGGCTGATGTCCTGCCGGGTGGAGCCCTACGGCGAGGATGCCGACCATCTGGCGGTGCAGTTCCTCCGCTTCGCGCAGGCGGTGTTTTCCCGGTATGGGCGCATCGATGCGGTGTATGCGGATTCCGCCGAGCAGACCCTGATCCGGCATCTGATCAGCCGGGCGCAGGCAAGCGAGCTGCCATGGCTGGCGGTGCGCATCGGCAACAGCGCAAAAATTGAGATCAACGACCGGATCCGGCTCACCTCCATCCTGATGGCGGCGGGCCGTTTCTGGTATATGCCCGAGGCACAGACTCTGCGGGATGCACTGGCGGCGGCTCTGTGGGACAGCCGCAGCCCCGCGCAGGACCGGCGGCTGGATGACGGCACCACCGACATCGACACGCTGGATGCCTTTGAGTATGCCATCGAGCGGGACTATAAGCGATACCTGAAAAGCAGCGAGGTGAACGGATGAACACGGCTGGCTTCATCGAATATCTCAACAAACAGCGGGGGATGCGCATCCCCGTCGGATACTATGCCCGCATCGCTCTCTGGCGGGACTGGTGGGAGGGCTACCACGAGGAGTTCCACAAGTACCGGGTGCAGGGGGCGGACGGCGCGCTGCGGGGCCGGGAGATGTACTCCATGCGCATGGCAAAGCGGGTCTGCGAGAGCTGGGCTGACCTGTTGCTGAACGAACAGACCCTGCTGGAGCTGGACGATGCCGCCTCGCAGGAGTGGTTCTGCGGCAAGGACAACGAGGGCGGCATTCTGGCCGAGCTGGACTTCTGGGACGGTGCGAACCGCCTTGTGGAGCTGGCGTTCCGCAGCGGCACCGGCGCCTTTGTCCTGCGGCTGGAAGGGCTGCGACTGGAGGGCGGCGAGGTGCTGCGCAGTCCGGCGGCGAAGATCCGCGTGGAGTACCTGCCCGCCGAGTGCATCCTGCCCATCACGGTGCGGCATGGCGTGGTGCAGGATGCGGCCTTCGTGTCCGAGGTCATGCTGCAGGGCGTGCCCTGCGTGTATCTTGAGACCCACCGCCTTGAGGGCGAGGGGTACGTCATCACCAACGAGTTTTTCCGGGAGACGGAGGACGGCTTTGCGCCCTTTGCCTGCCCGTCGGGGGTGATCGAGACCATCCACACCCACAGCAACGTGCCCTGGTTCGGCATCCTGCGGCCCAATACGGTGGTGAACCTGCCCGCGGCGGAACAGCTCCCGGGCATGGGCATGGCGGTGTTCGCCAACGCCATCGACCAGCTCAAGGCCTGCGACATGGCCTATAACAACTTCGTGCGGGACTTCTATCTGGGCGGCAAGAAGGTTTTCTACTCCAAGTCCCTGATCCGCTACGACAAGGACGGCCTGCCCATCGCGCCGGACGACATCAGCCAGCAGCTCTTTGTGCAGCTGGGGGATGGCAGCGCGCTGGAGGAGAGCCGCAAGCCCATCGAGGAGTACAACCCCAGCCTGCGGGTGGAGGAGAACAAGAACGGCATTCAGGCCGCGCTGGACTACCTCTCCTTCGCCTGCGGTCTGGGCACCCGGCATTTCCGTTTTGACAGCGGCACCGGGCAGGTGACCGCCACCCAGTACGCCGGCGAGCGGCAGGACATGAGGCAGAGCGCCAACAAGCACCAGATCAGCATCAAGGCCGGTCTGACCGACATCGTGCGGGCCATCCTGTGGGTGGGCAAGAACATCCTGGGCGCACCCGTGGCCCCGGATTGCCGGATCAAGGTGCAGTTCGATGACAGCTACATCAGCGACAGCGCCAGCGAGCGGGAGACCGACCGGCAGGACGTGCGGGACAGCCTGATGGCCGACTGGGAGTACCGCGTGAAGTGGTACGGCGAGGACGAGGAGACCGCGCGGCGCGCCTGCGCCACCATGCAGAGCCCGTCGGACGATGCGCTGATGGGCTTTGAGGTGTAACGATGCTCACGCCGGGCTATCTGGCCGGGCTGCCTGCGCCTATGGTGGAGCTGTACAGCCAGCTTGAGAGCGACATCGTCTGCGACATGGCCCGCCGTATCTCCAAAATGGGGGCCGTGACCGAGACCGCGAACTATCAGGCGTGGCGGCTGGAGCAGCTTGCGGGTTTCCAGAAGTCCACCCAGAAGAAACTTGCCCGGATGACCGGCAAGACCGAGCGGCAGCTTCGGGCGATGTTCCGCCAAGCCGCGCGGGATGCGGTGGCGGCCGACAGCGTGATCTACGAGGCGGCCGGGCTCAGCCCGAAGCCGCCCTCCAAAAATGCGGCGCTGAACCAGATCGTGCAGGCCTGCGAAAAGCAGACGCTGGGCGTGTTTGAGAACCTGACCAGAACCACCGCGAACACAGCCACGCGCCAGTTTGAGCGGGCGCTGGACCGGGCGGCCTTGCAGATCGGCAGCGGCGCGTTCGACTACCGGACGGCCATCCGGCGGGCGGTGAAGGATCTGAGCGGACAGGGCATCGAGACCATCGTCTACTCGAAGGGCGGCAGGGTGACCCAGCGGGCGCACCTTGACGTGGCAGTACGGCGGGCGGTGCTGACCGGCGTCAACCAGATGGCGGCGCAGGTCTCTCTCGCCAACGCCCAGCTGCTGGGCTGTGATCTGGTGGAGACCACCGCCCATCAGGGCGCGCGGCCTGAACACACCGAGTGGCAGGGGAAGATCTTCTCCATCTCCGGCCGGCACCCGAAGTATCCGCAGCTCGCCAAGGCCACCGGCTACGGCACCGGCGACGGTCTGTGCGGCTGGAACTGCCGCCACAGCTTTTACCCCTACTTCGAAGGGCTTTCGGAGCCTGCATACACCAAAGAAAGCCTTGATGACATGGCTGCGGCCACGGTGTTTTACAACGGCGAAGAGCTGACCCAGTACGACGCCAGCCAGAGGCAGCGGGCCATCGAGCGGAACATCCGCCGGTGGAAGCGGGAGTATCTGGCCATGGAAGCGGCCGGGGAAGACACCACTGAAGCCGCCCTGAAGCTGAAGAAGTGGCGGGCGGTGCAGGCGGCTTTCTGCCGGCAGACCGGGCTGCGGGTGGATGGGTTCCGAGGGCAGGTCGTGGGCTTCGGGAGGAGTCAGGCAAGCAAGGCGACGTGGGCGGCGAAAAAAATCTCGCTCAATCCGGAAAATCATGCTACAATAAAAGCGATAACTGGAGGACGGATTACTAACCCCTCCGGAAAAGCCGCAAACGAACACGCCGAAAGATATTATGGCCTTGTTCGTTCAATGAAAACGGATGCTGCCCTCATTGCCAAGAACACCGGCTACACAGAAGCTCAAATCACAGCAATCAAGAAGTATTTGTTTATCGATAAGCACGATCTTGGCGATCCAGAGCCCCGGCGCTTTGATGCTGATTTTGCCATCGCGCAATCTTGGCAGCGCCTTATGGCCGGAACTCCTGAATTACACGATCTGACTTTGCTAAAACATGAAATTCTGGAGCGGCAGCTTATGGATGGCGGTATGTCGCAGAATGATGCGCATATCTTGGCAAGTGCTTCGCACAATTATTCGAAGGAGGCGGATGAATATTATGGTTCGCTTAAAAAACATCGTAATAAATGACGGAATCGCATCGGCTGACTTCTTCCCAGAGGATAGTGATGTTGGTGGTCATCTCGTTGTTGATTTAGGCAGCAGAGACATCGTAGCGCTTGACAATGCTTCTGGTTTTGGCTTGACTTACTCAAATCATGCTGCACTTCAGCTTATCAGAATGGCGCGAACGAACGATCACCGAACCGAATGTGTGAGCATTTGGTATTAACCACCCCGCTTTCACAGCGCCGGTGGTTTTTTGTTGCCCAAAAGCTCAACCGGCCACGCGGAAACTCAACTCAAATTGCGGTA
>JAFUQL010000165.1 GCA_017472375.1 Oscillospiraceae bacterium
CACTCTCCGTGACTGGAATCGCTTTTTCAAAAACCCGAATGCTTCGGTGGTCGCAACGGAGCAGATCGAGCTGGCCTGCACAAACGCACGCACCCTGCATCGGCAGCTCATCGAGCTGCTCGACCAGATGTACGTCCGTGTTGATGCCGCCGCACGGGAGTGGGCAAAAACGATGACAGATTGGCAGTGCCTGACCGAAGAAACGACTCTGTGATGATCCGTGCCCCCCCCGCACACTATGAGGTGAACCCAACCATGGCACGATACCAGGAACTTTTCAACGAACAACGCAAACGAATGGAGCAGCGGGACCGCTTGCTCACCCAATCACTCCGCTGTCTGAACCGCATCGCGGAATTGCTGGCGCAATACATCCTGCAGCAGCAGGACTATATCGCCAAACAGCGCAGCGTAAGCGATCTGAGCGGGGACAGCCTGCGTTCTATGGTCTACTTCCTGACCGGCTCCCTCCACGAAAAGCAGGATGAGGCTGAGGCCGAGGCTCTGCTTGCGGCCGAACGGCTCCATAGCATCACCCGAGAAACAGAGGCCATACACTCCGATCTGGAACAGCTTTGTCAGCGGCTGGCCGAACTGACCAACTGCGATGTTCCGGAGTATGGCGCAGGCCCCACCGCCCTGCAGCTCGCAGAACTGGAACAGAAGTCGGAGCGGTGCGTCCGACAGTGTCAGAAGCTCTCCGAGACCTTGTATGCCATGCATCAGGCACTTCCCCATGCCGGTGAACTGCAAACCATACTGGATACAGCCTCCCGTCTTGCCTTTCGCACCATGGACGATCGCAATTTTTTCGATGAGCACAAGCGCGGGCTTTTGGAAAGCGCTCTGGTGCAGCTTGAACAATTGCAGCCTCATCTGGAGGAACTGAACCATCTGCCGACCAGCGCCGATCTGCACACCGACCTACAGGAAAATATCCGCGACGCCCTTCGCCACTGGGATCACTTTTTTAAGAATCCATGCGCTGAGATCGTCGTATCGGATCAGCTTGACCTGGCCTATGCAAAGGCCCGTACCCTGTCCCGACAGCTCAGTGAACTGTTCGACCGGATGCGCGGCCGCATTGAGACCACCGAACAGGAATGGGCCAAAATAAAGACAGAGTGGACGTACCTGACCGAGACGACGCCCCTGTAACACCCGCGAAAGGAGGCCGTGTGCCATGCCCCAAAGCGAAACACAGAGCCAGTGGGAACACCGCATGGCCCTGGAGATCCTGGAGATCACCCGCAGCGAATTGTACATGAACCTGCGGTTTTTGAGCCTTGCCATCGGCGGGCTGACCCCCACCCCCAGCACCGCTGTGAACGGGGTGGGCACTGACGGGCTGCGCCTGCTGGCCCAGCCCGAGCGGCTCATCCGGCTGTACCCCAAAAATCCGGTGCTGCTGAACCGGGAGTACCTGCACCAGCTTCTGCACTGTGTGTTCCGGCATCCCTTTCTGGCCGGCGACCACGACCGGGGACTGTGGAGCCTCGCCTGTGACATCGCCGCCGAGTACACCATCGACCGGCTGCACCTGAAATGCACCGACCGCATCGTGGGCTGGGTGCGCGGCGAGGTGTACCGCCGCCTGAGCGAGGCCCTGCCCGCCATGGCCGCCGAGCCCATCTGCCGGCTGCTGGAACAGGCCAAACTGGACGAGAAGGCCCTGGCCACCCTGCAGCGGGAGTTCCGGGGAGACGACCACCGCTTCTGGCCCCGCCCGGGCGACCAGAGCCCCCAGGCGCGGCAGGCCGCCGACCAGTGGCAGAAGCTGAGCCAGCAGCTGCAGACCGAGCTGGAGACCCGGCAAAAAGACCCGGGCAGCGGCGGCGAGGCCCTTGCCATGCAGGTAAAGGCCGCCAACCGCAGCCGCCGCACCTACCGGGATTTTCTGCGGAAGTTTGCCGTACTGCGCGAGGAACTGCGGGCCGACCCGGACAGCTTCGACCCCGGCTACTACACCTACGGCCTGCAGCTTTACGGCGATCTGCCCCTGATCGAACCGCTGGAGAGCCGGGAGAGCATCAAGATCGAGGAGTTCGTCATCGTGGTGGACACCTCACTGTCCTGTTCCGGCGAATTGGTGAAGAATTTTCTGCGGGAGACCTACGGCATTCTGCGCCAGAGTGAGAGCTTTTTCCGCCGCACCAACATCCGCATCCTGCAGTGCGACGACCGGGTGCGCACCGATGTGAAGATCACCGACCTGGAACAGCTCTCCGCCTACATGGATGCCTTTCAGCTGGTGGGAGGCGGCGGCACCGATTTCCGCCCTGCCTTCCAATATGTGGACGGGCTCATCCGGGCGGGGGAGTTCCACCACCTGAAGGGCCTGCTCTATTTTACCGACGGGCTGGGGCGCTTCCCCACCCGCCGCCCCGCCTACGATGCGGCGTTTTTGTTCCTGGGCGACCAGTACGAGGACGCCGACCTGCCCCCCTGGGCCATGAAGCTGGTGCTGGACGAACGGGAGTTCGCCCCACCGCCCTCTACCACATCCACAAAAGGAGTTGACCTGCTTTGAACATCAAGCGCGCCAAACAGGAGATCGCCAACACCGTCCGGGCCTACCTGTGCCGGGACGAGGAGGGCGAATACCGCATCCCCGCCATCCGCCAGCGGCCGATCCTGCTGATGGGCCCGCCGGGCATCGGCAAGACCCAGATCATGGAGCAGGTGGCCCGGGAGGAGGGCGTGGCCCTTGTGGCCTACACCATCACCCACCACACCCGCCAGAGCGCAGTGGGCCTGCCCATGATCCGCCAGCGGGTGTACGGCGGCAAAGAGGTCTCGGTGACCGAGTACACCATGAGCGAGATCATCGCCAGCGTGTACCAGCGCATGGCCGACACCGGGCTGGAGGAGGGCATCCTCTTCATCGATGAGATCAACTGCGTGAGTGAAACGCTGGCCCCCACCATGCTGCAGTTCCTGCAGTGCAAGACCTTCGGCAACCAGAAACTGCCCGAGGGCTGGATCATCGCTGCCGCAGGCAACCCGCCCGAGTACAACAAGAGCGTGCGGGAATTTGACATCGTAACGCTGGACCGGGTGAAGCGCATGGACGTGGAGGCCGACCTGCCCGTGTGGAAGGAGTACGCCCGCCGGGCGGACATCCACCCAGCCATCCTGTCCTATCTGGAGCTGCTGCCCGACCACTTCTACAAGGTGGCCGCAGACGTGTAAGGGGTGCAGTTCGTCACCGCACGCGGCTGGGAGGATCTGTCCAACCTGATCCGCACCTACGACGCGCTGGGCCTCGAGACCGACGAGCCGGTGGTGCGCCAGTACCTGCAGCATGAAGCCATCGCCCGGGATTTCGCCGCCTATCTGGCTCTGTACAAAAAGTACCGGGACGACTACGGGGTAGAGGCCATTCTGGCCGGCCAGGTACCGCCCGCCGTCTACGCCCGGATCCTGGGTGCAGCCTTTGACGAGCGGCTCAGCCTGGTGAGCCTGCTGCTCAGCGGCCTGAACACCCGCTTTGCCGCCGCCCAGTTCGAGGATGCGGTCACCGACGAGGTGTACCAGGAGCTGAAGCGGCTGCGCACCGCCCTGGCCATCCCCGACAGTACCCCCGCCGCCCTGCTGGAACGGCAGCTTCAGCGCCGCCACGAGCGATACGAGCAGCGCCGCCAGGCCGATCTGGTCACCCCCGCCGAGACCCGCCTGCACCGGGCGGTGCAGGCGCTTCTGGAGCACTACACTGAACAGCTGCAGGATGAACCGTTCCTGGAGGGTGAGGATGCCTTTGGACTGGTGCAGGAGCACTTCACCCACCAGGTGGAGCAGCGTGAAGCCGCTGCCGAGGCTGCAAGCGCCGCACTGGAGGCCGCCTTCGACTTCATGGAGCAGGCCTTCGGCCCCGGGCAGGAGATGGTGGTGTTCGTCACCGAGCTGGCCCTCGGCCCCGCCAGCGGGCCGTTCATCGCCGAGAACGGCTGCGAGCGGTACGACCGCCACAGCCAGACCCTCCTGTTGGACAGCCGCCGCGCCGACCTGGCCCGCCGCCTGGCCAACCAGGCCGCACAGGACGCCGAAGCCGGTCTGCTGTGACCGAAGCCGGCAAAATAACACAAAAACGCTCCGCCCCCGGGTCGCACTTCCCGGGGGCGGAGCATTTTTTGTACGGGCTCAGGGCCCGCCTTTATGGCGGAAACAGGAGGGATCATACCGAGGGATGGGTCAGTTCATGGCGGCGCCATCGATGGACAGGATCTCACCGGTCACATAGCTGGCCAGATCGCTGGCCAGGAACAGGAAGCCGTTGGCGATGTCCTGCGGCTCGCCCACACGGCCCAGCGGGATACCGGCGGCGATGCGCTCCACCCTCTCGGGGGGCAGCGCGGCCACCATGTCGGTGCGGGTCACGCCCGGGGCCACGGCGTTCACGCGGATGTTGTCCTTGCCCAGCTCGCGGGCAAGGCTCTTGGTCAGGCCGTTGATGGCGAACTTGGAGGTGGGGTAGCCCACGCCCGAGGGCTGGCCGTACAGGCTGACCATGGAGCTGGTGTTGATGATGGAGCCGCCGCCCTCTGCCCGCATGATGGGGGCAGCCGCCTTGCTGCACAGGAACGCGGCGGTGACGTTCAGATCCATGATCTTCTTAAAGGCGTCCGGCTCGTAATCGTAGATGGGCTCGCGGGCGGACACGCCGGCGTTGTTCACCAGAATGTCCACGCGCCCGAACTTCTCCCGCACCTGGTCGAAGGCCAGCTGAACCTCTGCATAGTCATCCAGCGCGGGCCACAGGCCCATCACGTCCCAGGAAGGATCGGTGCTGTGCAGCTTTTCCAAAGCCGCATCCACGGTGCTCTGGCGGGAGCCCATCAGGGCCACCTTTGCGCCGTTCTTCAAAAAGGTCTCAACAATGGCGTAACCGATGCCGCGGGTACCGCCGGTAACGATAGCAACTTTGCCTTTCAGCATAAAAGGGGCCTCCTTCTGTAGTTTTATCTGATCATTTGATTAGGTCGTTTGGGTCGCCGCAGACTCAGACCGGCTTGAACACCGACTTAGGCTGGCGGCAGATGGGGCAGGTGTAGCTGTCGGGCAGCTCCTCAAAGGGGGTCTCGCCCTCATACACATAGCCGCAGATGCTGCACTTCCACACCTTCTTTTCGGCGGCGGGCTGTTCTTTTTTGAACACCGACTTGGGCTGGCGGCAGATGGGGCAGGTGTAGCTGTCGGGCAGCTCTTCAAAGGGAGTCTCGCCCTCGTACACATAACCGCAGATGCTGCACTTCCACACGGCCTTCTCAGCGGCGGGCTGCTCCTCGCCCCGATAGGTGGGGGCGTTCTTGGGGCTCTTGCCCTTGATGACGTTGTGGTAGTAGGCGTAGGTCATGGGGGTCTTGCCGCTGCCCTTCTCGCCGTCCACCACCTTGGCCAGGAACACGGTGTGGGTCTCGGTCTCCAGGGTGTCCAGCACCTCGCACACCATCCAGCCGCACAGGTCGGCCTTGGGGATGGGCATCCCGCTGTGGACCTCATGCTCCAGACCCTCGAACTTGTCCGCATCCCGGCCGGACTGGAACCCGAACCGGCCGATGAGGGCGGGGTCGGTCTCCTCGGCCAGCACCGACACGGCGAACCGGCCGCCCTTGGCCACACAGCCGTTGGTGTGGTTGTTGTGGTTCAGGCTGACCGCCACAGTGGCGGGGCTGGAGGTGATCTGCATCACACTGTTGGCCACACAGCCGGTGGGGCGCTCACCGTCCAGCGTGGTGACCACATACACGCCGTAGCTCAGATCATACAATACGCTCTTATTCATGGAAAGTTCTCCTTTCGCCGGTTGGGCCCGGACTGCAAACATCGTTATTTTTTCTCTTAATTAGTAATCATTCCTGTTATCTAAACTATACCAGATGCATACCGCTTTTTCAAGTGGAAAATTGGTGGCAGAAACCACAATTTTTTTCGCGCCGCTTTGTGCATACCGTGAAAAATCTGCAGCAAAAAGAACAAAAAGCCGCACCCGGCAGTTTTTCACCGGGTGCGGCTGATCTTTTATACGTTAAGGGGTCTTGTCCTCACTGCTTCGCAGCACGAAATCCTCCTGACCGCTCAGGCCGTCCCGCGCCATCATGTTCTGCAGCACCTGGATGTCCGAATCCACGTCCAGCGCATCATCGGCGAACATGGTGTCAAGCTGGGCCTCAAAGCCCTCCACCAGAACGTCCATGGCCTCCTCGATCTTCCGCTTGGACTGGCCGATGACCTCGCCCTCCACGCCCTGCCGGTCGAACTGGCTGTAGGCGTTCAGCAGCTTCAGGGCGGTGGGCAGGTAGTAGTCCATGAAGCGCCGCATCTTGGGCAGCTTGGAAGGATCCTCCTCCACCAGCGCGAAGATCTTGGCGGTCACGGTCTCAAGGCGGGTGATCTTACTGCTCATCTCCTCGCCGGGGATGGCATCGTTCACCTCGCGCAGCTGCCGCAGGATGGCCTCATACTGGGTCTCGCTCTCCTTCACCGGGGCAGCTTCGCGGATGGGCTCCGCGGGGGCAGGGGCTTCGCCCCGCACCACCAGCGTATCGGTGCGCATATCCAGGTAGGCACCCTCGCCGAACAGGCCGTCGTCCACCGCTTTCTGCAGTTCCTTGCGGGTCTTGGCAAGGCGCATGGGCACAGCGGCCGCGATCTCAGCCACATCCATATGGTCCTTGTCGCCCACGATGGCCTTCATCTTGTTGCGCAGGCTCTTACGCTGGCGGCCCCACCGGCCACCCAGGAACATGGCGATGCCGCTGGCCATCCAGCTGATGGAGGCCAGGATGTCCACCACGTCGTACCGGTCAAAACCGTACAGGATGCCGTACTGCAGGGGCTCGCCGATGGTGATCAGGCCCACCGCCGCGGCCACACAGCCCGCCACGGTCAGCCAGAACGTCCAGTCATGGGGCTTTTTGGCCTTTTTTGCCTTCGCCTTCTTGCTGGAGGCGGGGCCGGTGCCAGCAGCATTCTCGTAGGGAGCTTCGTAATAATTGGACGGTGCCTGCTGGGCCTGCTGGCGGCGCTTCTGCGCCAGACTGCGGGCCAGATCCGGGCCCCAGATGCGGTAGGCGATCAGGCCCAGACCCACCGGCCAGCCGATGCAGATGCCGATGAAAATGGCAAACCCGGACACGTCCCGCCCGTTGTTGAAGGGCAGCGGCTCGTTGTAGTCCCCGTTGTCGTAGCTGTAATAGTCCTTGGACATGGCAGTTCTCCTTTGGCCGAAATGGCGGCCTGTATCTCAGCAGGGCGGCATCCCCGCTGCACTTTGCTATAGAAAATTATAACACGCCCGCCGGGCTTTGTACACTGTTTCGCCGCAGGACTGCAAAAGTCACACCGGGCGGCGGCCTGCACAAAAAAGGCCGGCCCCGTCCCGCAGGGAGCAGCCCGGCCCGCGCGCTGGGGCGCTCACTTGCCCAGCACCGTGTGTTTGATGTAGTCCAGGGTCACGTCCTCGCCCTCGTCCCGCAGCATCAGCAGAAGCTGCTCCAGCAGGGCGCGGGTCTCGGGGTGCAGCAGATAGTGGCGGCGGCTCTTTTCGTAGTAGGCCCAGGCATCGCCGTCCTGATAGGCATCGCCCCGGTAGATTCGGCTGGCCGCCAGCCGGTCACAGACCATCTCA
>JAFUQL010000166.1 GCA_017472375.1 Oscillospiraceae bacterium
AAAATGGCCGACGCCATCGCGCGCGCCGGCCGCCGCCCCGAGGAGGTGCTTCTGTGCGCCGCCAGCAAGACCCGCACGCCCGAGACGGTGCGCCTGTCGGCGGAGCTGGACATCGACCTGTTCGGCGAGAACCATGTGCAGGAACTGGTGACCAAGACCGATGCGGGCGCCTACCTGGGCAAGCCCGCCCACATGATCGGCCACCTGCAGACCAACAAGGTGAAGCAGACCGTGGGCCGCGCCGCCCTCATCCAGTCGGTGGACTCCGACCGTCTGCTGGCCGCCATCCAGAAGGAGGCCGCCAAACAGGCTCTGGTGCAGGACGTGCTTCTGGAGGTGAACATCGGCGGCGAGGCCAGCAAGAGCGGCGTTGCCCCGGAGGAACTGTGGGCGCTGCTCGAGACCGCCGAGGCCATGGAGAACGTCCGTGTCACCGGCCTGATGGCCATTCCCCCCGCCGACCTGAGCGAGGACGACGCCCGCCGCGCCTTTGCGGCCATGCGGGAACTGTTCGAGCGGGCGGCCTGCCAGGGTTACGCCCGCGCCCGCATGGAGGTGCTGAGCATGGGCATGAGCGACGACTTTGCCGCCGCCATTCTGGAGGGCAGCACTATGGTGCGCGTGGGCACCGCCATCTACGGCGCGAGATACTACCCGCCGAAGGTGTAAGCGGGGTGCGTGTATGAACTAAGACTTCGGTCTTTCGTTCGCTGCAGCACCGTGAAAAAATCAACAAGCAATACCGCCGCGCAAAGGTCGTCCCGCTCTGCGGGGGCACCCGCAGGGTGTGCAGAGCTGAGCTGGCACGCATCAGCGTGACTGAGGGGGTGCACCGCCGCGGCTTTTCTACAGATCCACACAAAATGGATCCAAACAGCCCCCTTCCTGTATCAAAATTCGCAAGGCACCTCCGGTGCGGGCGCATGGCCCCCGGACGGCTCGCCGGAAAGGAGCAACCTCCCATGCATGAAAGCCCTATGCTGCTGGAGCAGCTGCTGGAGGAGACTCGCCGGGGCAACCGGCTGAAACAGCGGCAGCTGATGGCCAGCTATCTCATCCTTGTGGCGTTGTTGTTTTTGGCTGCCGCCGCCGTGGCTCTGTTCCTGAGCCTGCGGAGCAGCATCACCCAGCTGACTGACACACTTGCATCTCTGCAGGTGCTCGCCGACCAGCTGGCTGTCGCGGACATCGACGGCCTCAGTGAGGCCATCCGTACCCTGGGCACTCAGCTCAGCGGCGTGGATGTGGACGGCCTGAACCGGGCCGCCGCCGAGCTGGGGGAGGCCGCCGGCAACCTGAACGAATTCTCCGACGCCCTGAAAAGCTTCCGCCTGTTCGGCTAAGCGCCGGCAGGCACGGCGCGGGCACCGCCCCGCCGCACCATCGATCCAACACAACATCGGAGGAAATTACATATGCGTATCGTCGTAAAAGTTGGCACTTCCACCCTGGCCCATTCCACCGGCATGATGAACATCCGCCATGTGGAGGAGCTGGTCAAGGTTTTGAGCGACCTGAAGAACGCCGGCCACGAGGTCATTCTGGTGTCCTCGGGCGCCATCGGCATGGGCGTGGGCAAGCTGAGCCTGGGCAAGCGTCCCAGCGATATGCCCACCAAGCAGGCCGCCGCCGCCGTGGGTCAGTGCGAGCTGATGTACACTTACGACCGGCTGTTCAGCACCTACAACCACACCGTGGCGCAGATCCTGCTCACCGGCGATGACATCGACCACATCGACCGCCGCCAGAACTTTGAGAACACCCTGAACCGCCTGCTG
>JAFUQL010000167.1 GCA_017472375.1 Oscillospiraceae bacterium
CCGATGATGATGGGGCCGGAGCCGATCACCAATACTTTTTTAATGCTAGGATCCTTCGGCATGGCTCAGCACTCCCCTTTCTTGGCGGCTTTCATGGTCTCGATAAAGCGGTCGAACAGCTTCAGGCCGCCCTTATCCGCAGGCTGGAACTGCACGGTGAAGCAGTTCCACGCAGTGTAGTCCACCGCCTCGCAGCTCTTGTCGTTGGCGTTCACCGCGCTGACCGCGCCCATCTCAGCGGGCAGGGTGTCGCCCTTGACGGCGTAGCAGTGGTTCTGGCCGGTGATGTAGGTGCGGCCGGTGGCGAAGTGGTACACAGGCTGGTTGGAGCCGTGGTGGCCACACTTCATCTTCTCCACCTGAGCGCCGGCGGCGAGGGCGACGAGGCCGTGGCCCATGCCCATGCCGAAGGCGGGCATGCCGCCGTCCAGCAGCTTCTTCAGCTCGGCGGCGATGGCGGGATACTCGTTGGGGTCGCCGGGGCCGTCGGTGACCAGCAGACCGTCCGCACCCAGCGCCCGGATCTCCTCAGCGGCGGTCTGTGCGGGCAGAACGGTCAGCTTGCAGCCGCGACGGGTCAGGCTGTGCAGCACGCTCTGGCGCACGCCCAGGTCCAGCACCGCCACATGCAGCTCGCCCTCGGGCTTGAGCACATGGGGCTCGGCACAGGTGACGGCAGGCACCGCACCGGTGACCTTATAGGCGCACACCTGAGCCATCAGCTTCTCCACGGCGGGGGTGTCCTCGGGGGCCACCTCGGTGGTGATGGCGCCGTTGATGACGCCGGTGCTGCGGATCATGCGGGTCAGGCGGCGGGTATCGATGCCCTGAATGGCAACGGTGCCGTGCTGTTTCAGGAAGGCATCCAGCGTCTGCTCACAGCGCCAGTTGCTGGGCACCTCGCAGGCCTCCCGCATGATGACGCCGCGGCAGTGCACCGCGCTGCTCTCGTAGTCCTGATGATTGAAGCCGTAGTTGCCGATCATCGGGTAGGTCTGCACGATGATCTGGCCGCTGCAGGCAGGGTCGGTGAAGCTCTCCTGAAAGCCCACCATGCCGGTGTTGAACACCACCTCGCCGATGGTGGTCCCGGCGGCGCCGACGCTCTGGCCTTCCAGCACCAGACCGTTGGCCAAATACAAATATGCTTTCATTTCCATACCTCTATCCTTCAGGTCCGGGCGGCGGTACCGCCCGGCGCGGAACAACATCTGTGGCGAAGGGCTCAGCCGTTGATGCTCTGAACAGCCTTCTCCTTCATCTTGCGGCTGCCCAGATGCACCAGAGGCAGCTTGCCCTCAGCGCAGATGGGGCACTCCTCAGGCAGGTAGTTGGGCAGGTCCAGCTTCACGGCGCTGGCGATGATGGGGATGGGGGAGGGAGCCTCGGGCTTGGTGCGGTCCACCACGCAGGTGATGCCTAGGCAGATGCCGCCGGCCTCCTCGATGACACGCTTGGTCTCCAGGCTGGAGATGCCGGTGGTGACCACGTCCTCAGCGATGATGCACTTCTCACCGGGCTCGATGGAGAAGCGCTTCAGGCTCATCACGTTGTCCACGCGCTCGGTGAAGATGGCGCGCTTGCCCAGCTGCTTGCCCAGCTCGTAGGCGTAGACGATGCCGCCCATGGCGGGACCCACCACCACGTCGATGTCCATGTCCTTCAGCTGGTCGGCCACCAGGCTCATGACCTCGGCGCTCTTGTCGGGATGCTGCTGCAGGTAGGCCATCTGGCAGTAGGCGCTGGAATGGCGGCCGCTGCTCAGCAGGAAGTGGCCCTCCAGAAAGGCCTCACAGCTCTTCAGAACTTCAATGGCATTCACGTTGCTCATGATTCATACTCCTTTTTGGGCACATGACCCTCTATGATGTATATTTTATCGCACACGCGGGATATTACAAGAGTTTTATGCGTGATTTTCGCAATTTGCGAATTTTTATGCAATCGATCCCCGTTTACCGGGCGCAGCCGCGGATCTCATCCAGGCTCTTGACACCGTGCTTGTCCATCCAGGCGTCCATCTCGGCGGTGATGCGCTGGCAGGCGGCGGGGTCCGCGAAGTTGGCGGTGCCCACCTGCACGGCGGTGGCGCCGGCCATGATGAACTGCAGGGCATCCTCACCGGTGGCGATGCCGCCCAGACCGATGACCGGCACCGCATTGCCCACGGCGCCCACGGCCTGCCAGACCATGCGCAGGGCGATGGGCCGCACCGCCGGGCCGGACAGACCGGCAAAGATGTTGTTGAACACAGGCTTGCGCTTCTCCAGATCGATGGCGCAGGCCTGGAAGGTGTTCACCAGGCTGACGGCGTCCGCGCCGGCCTCCACACAGGCGGCGGCCATGCGGGCGATGTCCTCGGCCTGGGGGCTCATCTTGACGATGAGGGGCTTAGTGCACACCTTGCGCACCCGGCCCACCACCTCTTTAGCGGACTCGGCCTGCACGCCGTAGGCGATGCCGCCGTGCTTGACGTTGGGGCAGCTGATGTTCAGCTCGATGAAGTCCACATCGGTGGCGCACAGCAGCTCGCAGCCCTCCTCGTAGTCCTCGATGCAGCCGCCGCCCAGGTTGGCCAGGATGGCGGTGCCGGTGCCGGCCAGCGCGCGGCGCATGGCGGGCAGCTCGTTCTCGATGAAGTGGCGCACACCGGGGTTCTGCAGGCCGATGGAGTTGATCAGGCCGGAGGGGGTCTCCAGCAGGCGCTCGCCCTCGTTGCCGTACTTGGGGTTCAGGGTCAGGCCCTTGCTGGACACACCGCCCAGAACGCCCAGGTCCAGGATCTCGCTGTACTCGATGCCGTAGCCGAAGGTGCCGGACGCGGCGATGACGGGGCCGGGCAGCACCTGGCCCAGCAGGTCTACACGCAGGTCGCTCATGCGAACACCTCCTTCGCATCAAAGACGGGGCCGTGCTTGCACACGCTCTTGCCCTCGCCGGAAGCCGTCTTGCAGGTGCAGCCCAGGCAGGCGCCGATGCCGCAGGCCATCTTCTTCTCCAGGCTGACCAGGCACTTCACGTCCTTCTCGGCGCACATGGCGGCCACCCGGCGCATCATCACCTCGGGGCCGCAGCACAGCACCAGATCGTACTCCTCGGGCTTGATCATCTGGGTGACGAAGCCGTGGAAGCCCACCCGGCCGCTGTCGGTGGCCACACGCACAGTGCCGAAATGGCCCCGGTACTGCTCCATGGCGTAGGGCTCATCCCGGAAGCCGTAGTAGATGTCCGCCTTGATACCCCTGGCGGCCAGCTCGCGGGCGGTCTGGTACAGGGGCGCGGTGCCGATGCCGCCGCCCACCAGGGCCACCTTCGCACCGGCATCCAGCTCGCTGAAGTCGAAGCCGTTGCCGGCGGGGCCGGTGATCTGCAGGAAGTCGCCGGCCTCCAGAGCAGCCAGCTGCTCGGTGCCGATGCCCTTCACCTCAAACAGGAAGGTGACCAGATCCAGCTGCTCGCCGTCCTGGCAGATGGGCTCATCGTTACCGGTGGGCCACACCTCATGGATGCTGATGGGGCGGCTGAGCAGGGGGGCCTCGTCGTGCTCCCAGCAGCGCAGCATGCAGAACTGCCCGGCGTGGGGCAGGGGAACGCTCTCGGGCCAGCGGACGGTCAGCCGCTGGATGGAGTCAGCCACCTGGGTGCGGCTGAACACCTGTGCATCAAAGCATCTTGCAGGCATTGGCGATGGCCTCCTTCATGTTCACACACTCGTTGTAGGCAGCCTCATCAAAGGCGACGCCGGGCTGCTTCTTGCGGGCCAGCAGAACGCCGCGGCTGGAGTTGACCACACCGCCGTTGCCGGCGCTCAGATACTGGGCGATGTCCTCGGCCTTGCCGCCCTGAGCGCCGTAGCCGGGGATCCGGAAGAAGCTGTCGCCGTACTTGGCGCGGATCTCGGTGGCCTCCTCGATGTGGGTGCCGCCGATGACCAGGCCGATGCTGGAGTAGCCATGCTCGCCCATGCACTCCTTGCCCAGCGCGTTCAGCTTATCGCCCACCAGGTCGTACACATGGCGGCCGTCGGCCAGCTTCTCATACTCGAAGTCCTTGGCGCCGGGGTTGGAGGTGCGGCACAGCACGAACAGGCCCTTGCCCTTCTCCTTGACGTAGGGCAGGTAGGGGGCGATGGAATCCAGGCCCATGTAGGGGGCCAGAGTGACGAAGTCGGCCTCGAAGTCGCCGGCGAAGTGGCCCATGGCGTACATCTCGGCGGTCTTGGCGATGTCGCCGCGCTTGATGTCGGCGATGACCGGGATGCCGGCGGCGCGCACCGCCTTCAGAGTCTCGGCGTAGGCGCGCATGCCGTCCAGACCCAGAGCCTCGTAGTAGGCCACCTGCACCTTGTAGCAGCCGCTCACAGCCTTGGTGGCGTCGATGATGGCCTGGTTGAAGCGCACCAGGTTCTCACCGGCGGTCAGCTCGGTGCGGATGAAGTCCTCAGGCAGGTAGGAGAGGTCGGTGTCCAGACCCACACACACCGGGCCGCGGGCCGCGACCGCCTCGTACAGCTTGTCCATATTCGTCATCGTCATGTCCTCCTTGATGTACATTCCGCATCCCCGGGCAGACAGGGGAATGCTTTGTTTCTGTCGGGTGCCGGCCGGAGCGCCGCAAGGCCCGCGCCGCCACATTCACGTTCAGCTCACCCTATATTATATAGGAAACACCCGCCCTCTGCCTAGATATATCCCGGGCGCTCCCAACATTTTTTTACTTCTTTTTTTACTCGGCGCGGTAGGTGACCTTGCCGCCCTTGACGGTCAGGCAGATCTTGCCGTACAGTTCGGCGCCCTCGAAGGGGGTGTTGCGGCTCTTGCTGTGCATCTCCTCGGCCTTCACCACCCAGGGGGTGTCCAGGTCCACCAGCACCAGGTCGGCGTCCATGCCGGGGGCGATGAGGCCCTTGTTCTCCAGGCCCATGATCAGGGCGGGGCCGCGGCTCATCATCTCGCTCAGGCGGGCCAGAGGCAGGCCGCACTGGCGGCACAGCTTGGTGTAGCACACGCCGAAGGCGGTCTCAAGGCCGATCATACCGGCGGCGCCCTTGGCCTTGTCCTCGGCGGAGTGGGGCGCGTGGTCGGTGCCGATGGCGTCCACCATGCCCACCGACATGGCCTGGATCAGAGCGGTCACGTCCTCGCTCTGGCGGATGGGGGGGTTGACCCGGTAGTCGCACTCGTCCTTGGTGAACCAGATGTGGTGGGGGGTGACCTCGCAGGTCACGGGCACGCCCTTCCACTTGGCGTTCTGGATGGCCTCGATGGCCTCCTTGGTGGACACATGGCACATATGCAGGCGGGTGCCGTAGTACTCGCTCAGGTGCAGGTTGCGAATGGTCTCGATGTTCTCGGCCAGGCGGTAGTCCCAGGGGGAGATGTCCATCTCCTCGGCGTGGGACATCAGGGTGATGCCCTTCCTGGCGCAGATGGCGAAGGCCCGGGCCATCACGTCGGTGGACTGCACGCCGTGGCCGTCCTCGGTGATGAAGCGCACACTGTCGGGCAGGGTCTTCAGGTGGTCGAGGGTCACGCCGTCAAAGTCTTTGGTAATGGAGACGGTCTGATTGGCGTCGCACAGGCCCACCCGCCTGGCCTCCTGCTCCACCGCAAAGGCCTGCTCGGGGGTGGAGCAGATGGGCTTGGTGTTGGGCATCAGGTTCACGAAGGTGAAGCCGCCCGCAGCGGCGGAAGCGCTGCCGGTGGTGATGTCCTCCTTGTACTCAAGGCCGGGGGTGCGCCAGTGGCAGTGCAGGTCGATGAACGAGGGCAGCAGGGTGCGGCCGGCCGCGTCGACGACCTCCTCTCCCTCGGGGGCGGCCAGTGCAAGGCCGATGGCGGCGATGACGCCGTCCTTGGTCAGCAGGTCGATGGTCTCACCGTTCACGGTGCGTGCATTTTTGATCAGCATAATGGTCCTCCTTGTTCTTCCCGGCGGATCGATTCAGGGCAAAAAAAAACTTTTCCCCGAAAAAGGGAAAAGTCATTGAACAAAAAGCGAAGCTGCCCCGGCGCACTGGCCGGAACGGTGAAAACGATGGGATGCGTTCAACTCGATGCCGTACGCCTTCATCCGCTCGCCCCTCCTTTTGTTCGCTTTGGTCGTATTTTTGGTTCTACTGATTTTACCACACCCAAAAGGGGGCTGTCAATTGTCCAGTTTCGCCGAAGAAGCCTGTACTTTCAAAGCCAAATATGGTACAATACCCACGCCCGAACGCAGCGCAGACCGGCCAGTCCGCCGGTCTGCTTCCTTATAAATGAAAGACGGAGGACCCGACCATGGGCCTGATCGCAGACGCACGCAACATCCAGCGGCTGGACCCCGCCGCCAAGAGCCTGGTGGAGGTCATGCTGCTCTATCCCGGTTTTCATGTACTCATCTCCCACCGCATCGCCCACTGGCTGTACCGCCACAAGCGGTTCTTTCTGGCCCGATGGGTCAGCCAGATCGGCCGTGGGCTGACCGGCATCGAGATCCACCCCGGCGCGAAGATCGGCAACTGCCTGTTCATCGACCACGGCATGGGCATCGTGTTCGGTGAGACCGCCGAGATCGGCGACAACTGCACCATCTACCACCAGGTGACCCTGGGCGGTACCGGCAAGGACACCGGCAAGCGCCACCCCACCATCGGCAACAACGTGCTGATCGGCGCGGGCGCGAAGATCCTCGGTCCGGTGTTCATCGGGGACAACACCCGGGTGGCCTCGGGCAGCGTGGTGCTGACCAACCTGCCCGCCAACAGCACCGCCGCCGGTGTGCCCGCCACGGTGGTGCGGGTGAATGGCGCCAAGGTGAACCCGGCGGACGATCTGGACCAGCAGGACATCCCCAACATCTGGGCCGCCAAGCTGGCCGAGATGGAGAGCCGCATCGGCCGTCTGGAAGTGGCCGGGCAGGACGTGCCGCCCAGCATCGACGAGCTGGACACCGGCAGTCCCCAGTGACCTTTATAAACACAAAACACACCGCCCGGCGGCCTCACAGAGAAGGCCCGCCGGGCGGTGTGCGTCTATAAGGAGCGGAGGAAAGTTTCAGATCAGCCGCAGCCGCCGCAGCCCTCGCAGCCGTGGCTGGCGCGCCAGAGCTCATCGGCCTTGCCCGCCCAGCGGTCGGCATAGGGCTCACAGCGGGCGTACAGGTCGTCGATGTTCTCCGGGGACTGCATGTCGGTGGACTTGGCGCCGGAACGCTTCACCATGTCGCGCAGGCACTCGGGGTTCTCCAGCATGGGGCAGGGGCGCAGCAGGTTGGGGTGGAAGGGCTGCCCCTCCCTGTAGGCCATGAACAGCGGGCGCTTGTAGGCCTCCAGCAGGGTGTGCTCGCGGATGTTGGAGTCGGCATAGTGGATGAAGGCGCAGGGCTCGATGTCGCCGTTGGCGTTGATGTGCAGGTACTTGCGGCCGCCGGCGATACAGCCGCCCACATACTCGCCATCGTGCTGGAAGTCAATGGTGAAGATGGGCTTGGTCTTGCGGTACTCCCGGATGCGGCGGTACATGATCTCCCGCTGCTCGGGCAGGGGCAGCAGCGCGGGCACCGCCTCGTTGCCCACCGGCATATAGTGGAAGAACCAGGCGAACTTGGCGCCGGCCTCCACCAGCATATCCATGTACTCCTCCGAGCTGAGGGAGTCGAT
Organism: Oscillospiraceae bacterium; assembly: GCA_017472375.1. Lineage (GTDB taxonomy): Bacteria > Bacillota > Clostridia > Oscillospirales > Ruminococcaceae > SFJ001. The sequence goes on from JAFUQL010000167.1 coordinate 7,643, forward strand.
GTTCTGGGAGGTGTAGCAGCAGGATGCGCCGAAGGGCAGCTTCTTCTCCTTCAGGATGCGCATGGCGTTCATGACCTTCTGATAGGTGCCGCTGCCCCGCCGCCCGTCGGTGGCCTCCTCGAAGCCCTCGATGCTCAGGGCGGGCACGAAGTTCTTGACCCGCAGCATCTCATCGGCAAAGGCCTCGTCGATCAGGGTACCGTTGGTGAAGGCCAGGAACATGCAGTCGGGGTGGGCCTCGCACAGGCGCAGGATGTCCGCCTTGCGCACCAGCGGCTCGCCGCCGGAGAAGATATACATATAGGTGCCCAGCTCGGTGCCCTGGCGGATGACGCTGTCCAGCTCCTCGTACTCCAGATTCAGCTTGTGACCGTACTCCGCCGCCCAGCAGCCGGTGCACTTCAGGTTGCAGGCAGAGGTCAGATCCATCAGCACGGCCCAGGGGATGTTGCAGCCGTGCTCCTCCCGCGCCTTGTCCTGCCGGGGCAGGCCGATCAGCGCGGTGTTGATGATGAAGTTCTCGAACACCACCTTGCGCACGGCAGGGTCGATGTCGGTCCAGAGGCTCCGGATCAGCCGGTTCCAGTTGTTGTCCGGGTCCTCGAGGATGGCGTGGAACGGTTCCAGCATCCCCTCGAACCGCCCGGCCTTAGCGAAGCTCTCCACCCAGTCCAGAATTTTGGGCAGGCTCTTGTCCGGATCCTCGTCCAGATAGTTCAGGACCTGCTTGACCGCAAAGGCCTGCACGCTCTCTTTGATCGATCTGCTCATGTATGGTTCTCCTTTTCTTTGTCATGCAGCCGCCGCACCCGGCGGCCGGCATTTCGGGTGCTTTTTTTCGATTATAGGAGAACCGCCCGGCGGTTTCATCGGCCACCGCCGACCGACCGCCGAAAATCGCCGCGTTTTCCTCTCAGTGTCACCTTTTCCGACACTTTGTGGGGAACTGCGACGTTCTTCGCGCCGAAACAGCAAAACACCGCCCGGCAGCCTTGAAAAAGGCTCACCGGGCGGTGCGTTTTGTTTTATATCCGTCTCACACCGCAGGCGCAAAGGGCTGAGCGCTCAGGGCGGCAAAGACCTCTGCAGCTTCCTCGCCCCGCAGCAGGAGCTGCCAGCTGCCCAGGTTGTCGTTGGGGCTCTCGTCCCGGGCGGCCACCAGTGCGCTGTCCGCGTCCAGCTCATAGCAGACCACATAGGGCGCGCCGAACACGGTCTGCGCGTCCCGCCAGGTGATCCGCGCCGCCTGTGCGCCGAAGGGGCTCTCCGGAACAAGGCGCTCATACCCGAGGATGCGGCTCTGCCGTGCAAAGGGCGGCCGCCAGTTGGTCTGGGCGCGCAGGCAGACCAGTTCCCGCTCGGTGGGGGTCAGGCCGGTGTTCAGCGGCTGCCATGCGCCCTCCCGCCACAGGTACTCGGTGGTCACCGAGCGGTCGCGCCACTCCTCCTGCACCAGCACAGCGGCGGTCACTGCGCCGTTTTCCACCGTCACGGCCAGCCGGTCGCACCCCGGTTCGGTGGGGGTCTGCGCGATGTACAGTTCAAA
>JAFUQL010000168.1 GCA_017472375.1 Oscillospiraceae bacterium
CCTCCAGCTGCTCCATATTGGACATACCGCTCAGGATCATCTGCACCCCGGGCAGCCCCTGCAGGAAGCGGAAGCACCAGGAGGGCACCGACCAGTCGGGATGCAGGGCGTTCAGGTCCTCTTTGTCCTGCTGGGGCAGGTTCACCAGCTTGCCGCCGCGCACCGGCTCCATCACCCACACGGGCACGCCGCGGGCGGTGAGCAGCTCGTACTTGGCTCTGGCATCCTGCAGGGTCCAGTCCAGCCAGTTGAGCTGGATCTGGCAGAATTCCATCACATCGCCGTAGGCATCCAGAAAGGAGGTCAGCGTGTCCAGCCGGCAGTGGCAGGAGAAGCCCAGATGCTTGATGCGCCCCAGCCGCTTCTGCTCCACAAAATAGTCCACGATGCCCCACTTGGGGTCGGTGTACACCGCCACGGAACTCTCGTTCAGGTTGTGCAGCAGGTAGAAGTCGAAGTGATCCACCCCGCACTTTTCCAGCTGCTTTTCAAAGATGGCGGCAGGGTCGTAGCTGCTGCTGACCTGATGGCCGGGGTACTTGTCGGCCAGGTAATAACTCTCCCGGGGGAACTGCTTCAGCACGCGGCCCAGCACGTTCTCGGATTCGCCGTCGTGGTAGGGCCAGGCGGTGTCGATGTAGTTCAGGCCGGCATCCAGAGCGCGGCTCAGCATTTCGGCCACCTGTGCCTCATCCACTGCGCCCTCGGCGGTGAGGGGCATGCGCATGGCGCCGAAGCCCAGCAGAGAAAGCGGCTTGCCTTTGAAATCGGTGTAGATCATGGCGGTGGTTCTCCTTTCAGCGCAAAAGGCCCCGCAGGCGGGGCAGCGGGCCGGGATCTGCACAAAGGGCGGGTCGCACATCCCGGGATGCATCCTAACGGTCAGTTTTATGATAGCACAGCGGGCAGCGGGGCACAAGGTCAGGCGCCTGCCCGAAAAAACAGGAAGGCCCCCCGGCCAGTCAGGAGCCGGGGGGCCAAAGGAGCGTAAGGCTGTCAGACAGCCATTATGTCCGAATGCTGTGCCGCTGCTTACTTGGCGGGCACGTTCTTGGTGGCGACGATGGCAACGCCGGTGCCGGCCACGTTCTCAACGATCACCTGACCGATGGTCACGGGGGCGGGCACGTCGATGCTCTGCAGATCCTTGACACAGTCGAAGATCTTGCCCTTGGGAATGTCGCTCACGGTCTTGACGGAGGCCATGGCCAGGGTGCCGCCGGTCACGCGCACGGTGCTGGTGACGATGCGGGTGGGGTTGGTCAGCTCCTTGCGGGCGTAGGCGTCACCGCGGGGGCAGGTGTTGCCGGACACGGAAACGACCTCTTTGCCATCCATCTCCACGGTCAGCGGGCAGCCCAGAGGGCAGCCAATGCAGATCAGATTCACTTTTTCCATGGTTTACGCCTCCTCCAGGGTCACGGTGATGTGGTCAGCCTCGGGATGATCCAGCAGCAGCTGGGTCTTCAGCTGGACGGTCTCCATCTCACCCGGGGCCAGCACCGGCCGCTTGCGGCTGAAGATGCAGGTATCGCCGGCGTAGACCGCGATCTTCTTGTTCTTGTACACGTTGCCCACGCGGAAGCGCAGGGTCACGGTGCCGTTGGCATCGGCCAGCTCGGGGCGCACGGCCACGGGCACGGTGTAGCGCACGCCGTTTTCGCACTTGATGGGCAGGGCCTTGGCCTCCTTGCTCTCGCAGCCGCTCTGGATGTAGGCGGCGGCGTGACGGCCGGCAGCACCGGCCTCCTCGGAAACGAAGTCCACCAGGTCATGCACATGCAGCACGTTGCCGGCTGCAAACACGCCGGGGATGTTGGTCTCCAGGCTCTCGTTGACGGCGGGGCCATTGGTGATGGGGTTCAGGGTGACGCCGGCCTTGCTGGACAGCTCGTTCTCGGGGATCAGGCCGCAGCTCAGCAGCAGGGTATCGCACTCATAGTGCTCCTCGGTGCCGGGCACGGGCTTGCCGTTCTCCACGCGGGCCAGGGTGATGCCGGTCACACGGTCCTTGCCCTCGATGTCAACCACAGTGTGGCTCAGCTTCAGGGGGATGCCGTAGTCGTCCAGGCACTGCACGATGTTGCGCTTCAGGCCGCCGGAGTAGGGCATCAGCTCGGCCACGACCTGGACCTCAGCGCCCTCCAGGGTCATGCGGCGGGCCATGATCAGGCCGATGTCGCCGGAGCCCAGGATGACGCACTTGCGGCCGGGCATGTAGCCCTCCATGATGACCAGGCGCTGGGCGGTACCGGCGGTGTAGACGCCGGCGGGACGGTAGCCGGGGATGCCCAGAGCGCCGCGGGGACGCTCACGGCAGCCCATGGCCAG
>JAFUQL010000169.1 GCA_017472375.1 Oscillospiraceae bacterium
CGTGCCGGCGGCCATCACCGGCATCGAGAGTGATGCCGTTGTGGAGGCGGTCGTGGCGGCCGGCGCCCGGCAGGTGTTCCTGATCGACGAGCCTCTGGCGGCTGCACTGGGCTCGGATGTGAACATCTTTGAGCCGGAGGGCCGCATGATCGTGGACATCGGCGGCGGCACCACCGACATCGCAGTCATCAGCCTGGGCGGCAAGGTGCGCGCCACCAGTGTGAATGTGGCCGGCAACACCTTTGACGAGGAGCTGCTGAAATATGTGCGCCAGACCTTCAGTGTGGCCATCGGCCTGCGCACGGTGGAAGAACTGAAAAGGCAGGTGGCCTGCTGCCGCCAGAAGGATTTCTCGGCCAGCATGGTCATCAAGGGGCGCAGCCTGCTGAACGGCCTGCCCCAGAAGGTCACCGTGACCACCGAGGATCTGTACGAGCCGGTGATGATGCTGGCCGAGCAGATCGCGGCGGCGGCCCATCAGGTACTGGAAAAGACCCCGCCCGAGCTGGCCGGCGACATCTATCGCAATGGCGTGATGCTGACCGGCGGCGGCGCCCTGCTGCAGGGCCTGCCCGAGTTCCTCAGCGAAAAGCTGAAGGTGAAGGTCTATCTGTCTCCGGACCCCATCAACTGTGTGGCGCTGGGCACCGCCCGGAGCCTGGCCATGGGCAGCCATCTGGAGACCGGCTTCCTGAATGCCACTCCGCGCATCGGCCACTGACCGGTGAGGAAAGGGGACGGCTATGGCAGGTGACCTGCACACCCACACCACATGGTCGGATGGATCAAACCCGGCGCGGCTTCTGCCGGGCATGGCGGCCCGCATCGGGCTGACCCATCTGGCCATCTCGGATCACGACAGCCTGCGGAGTTTGCGCCATGCGTGGGAACATCCGGAGCAGGAGGGCGTTTCGCTCATCCCGGCCACCGAGCTGACGGCCTATGACTTTGAGCGCGGCCGTCGGGTGCACATCCTGTGCTATTGGCCGCAGGACTGTGCGGCACTGCGTGACTTTTGTGATACGATGGCCCGCCGGCGGCTGGCCTGTGGGCTGGAAACGGCCCGGCTTCTGGAGGAGCGGTTCCCGCAGTTTCGCACAGAAATGGCGCTGGAACACGCGAAGGACAGCGGCATTCTGTTCAAAGCCCACGCCATGCGGGCGCTGATGGACATCGGTGCGGCCGACCAGATCTACGGCGCGCTGTACCGGGAGCTGTTCGGCACCCGGCACGCCCCCGGCCCGGTGGCCCGCAACCCGGAATATGAATCGGTGGATGCGGTCCTTGAGGTGATCCGCCAAAGCTGCGGCGTGGCCGTGCTGGCGCACCCCAGTGTGTACCGCAGCATGGAGTTGGCAGCTCAACTTGCCGCAGAGGGGCGCATCGATGGAGTGGAGATCGACCACCCCCGCAACACCCCCGAAGACCGGGCGGAACTGCACCGCCTGGCGGACCGGTATGGTCTGATCGTGACCGGCGGCACCGACTACCATGGAATGAATTCAAGGCAGCCCCGCCCGCTGGGCACCTGCACCACGGCAGATGTGCAGATCGAGCGCATTCGCGCCCTGGCCCAGGCCCGCAGCCAGGCGGTATTATGACGTGAAAGAACAGCGGCAGATGCGTGATGCCGCGAAGCGAAAAGGAGAAAACGATGATCTATACCCGCAAGAACAAGGGTGTCTGCTCCATGCAGACGATGGTGGAGCTGGACGAGCAGGGCGTTATCAAAAAGGTGGAAGTCCTGGGCGGCTGCAACGGCAACCTGAAGGGCATTATGAGCCTGCTGCCCGGCATGACCGCCGAGGAGGCCATTGCCCGCATGGAGGGCATCACCTGCGGTTCCCGCCGCACCTCCTGCCCTGACCAGATCGCCCAGTGCCTGCGCGAGGCCGCAGAGCAGCTGTAACGAGCATCCAGATCAAAGCGCCGCCCGGCGGGGATGACCCTGCCGGGCGGCGCTTTGCGCTTGAATGGGTCCACATCGACCGAATGCAAGGTTTTCTGCGCGTGGCTGCTGCCTATACTGCAGTAGAAGCACCCACAGGAGGAAACAATATGCTGCGTTTCAAAGGTTTTTCCCGCACGGCAGCCCACACCCTGAGCCGTGCGCTGCAATTGGCGGGCCAGCAGGGGCAGACCGGGGCGGGCACGGGCCATTTGCTGCTGGCCATTTTGATGCAGCCGGGGGATCCGGCCGCTGAGTTTTTGCGTGTGCGCCAGGTGGACCGGGTTCGGGTGGAAAAGCGGGTGGAGCGGCTCGGGCAAGGGGCTCCGGTACGGCTGAAGGCGGGGGACTTTTTGCCGGAGGTGCGAAAAGCCATGGACTATGCCCTGTTGGGGGCGCGCACGGCGCAGCGCCGGGAGGCGGAAAATGAACACCTGCTGTGCGCCATGCTGGAGGATACCGCCTGCACGGCGAGCCTGTGGCTGAGCGATATGGGACTGGAACTGAACGAGGCGGCAAGGGCCTGCCGCCGCATGAGCGGGCAGCTGGTGATGCCGGCTCCGCCCAAGCCGGCCGCGGTCTATCCGCAAAAAAGCGGACGGCCCAGCGAAAAATATGGGCGGGATCTGACCCGCATGGCCAGCGAGCGAAGCCTTGATCCGGTCCTTTGCCGGGACGAGGAGCTGGATCGGATGGTGGAGATCCTCTGCCGCCGACAAAAAAACAACCCCTGCCTGATCGGGGAACCGGGGGTGGGAAAGACTGCTCTGGCCGAAGCCCTGGCACAGCGCATTGCGGATGGACGGGTGCCTGCCTCGCTGCAGGGCAAGCGGCTGATCAGCCTGGACATGGCCAGCCTGGTGGCGGGCACCAAGTACCGGGGCGACTTCGAGGAGCGGTTCAAGGGTCTGATGGATGAGCTGATGCGGGATCAGAATACCATCCTGTTCATCGATGAGATCCACATCGTGGTGGGCGCAGGCGCCGCGGAGGGGGCCATCGATGCGGCCAGCATCCTGAAGCCGCTGCTGGCACGGGGCGAGGTGCAGCTCATTGGGGCCACCACACAGGAGGAATACCGCCGCTGTATTCAGAAGGATGCCGCGCTGGAACGGCGTTTTGGCCGTGTGACTGTGGAGGAACCGGCCCCTGACACGGCCATGGAGATCCTGAGGGGACTTGCGCCCCGCTACGAGCGGTATCACGGCGTGACCCTGCCGGAGGAGACCCTGCGGGCAGCAGTGGAACTGAGCGTGCGCTATCTCGCCGGACGCTGCCTGCCGGACAAGGCGGTGGATCTGCTGGATGAGGCCGCTGCCGGGGTGCGCATCCGATGGGGCGATGACCGGGGCCGGACCCCGGCTGTGCTGCCCGAGGACATCGCCCGGGTGGTCAGCCGTGCCAGCGGTGTGCCGGTCAGCCGGGTGAGTGAGGAACAGAGGGAGCGGCTGGCACAGCTTGAACAGCGCCTGAGCGACCGGGTGGTGGGGCAGCCGCAGGCGGTGCGGGCGGTGGCAGGCGCTGTGCGCCGCAGCCGCACCGGTCTGCGTGAAAGCGGCCGCCCCATGGGGGCCATGCTGTTTTTGGGGCCCAGCGGGGTGGGGAAGACCCATCTTGCCCGGGTGTTGGCCGAGAACTGGTTCGGCAGCCCGCAGGCACTGCTTCGCTTTGACATGAGCGAGTATATGGAGGCTCACACAGTGGCCCGCCTGCTGGGGGCGCCGCCGGGTTATGTGGGGCACGACGAGGGCGGGCAGCTCACCGAAGCGGTGCGCCGCCGCCCTTACAGTGTGGTGCTGTTCGACGAGATCGAGAAGGCACACAGCGACCTGCAGAACATCCTGCTGCAGATCCTCGAGGACGGACAGTTGACCGATTCCAACGGAAAACGGGCGGATTTTCGCAATACCATCGTACTGCTCACCTCCAACCTGGGGGCGCGGCAGCTGGCAGGGCAAACTGCCCCCATGGGGTTTGACCGGCAGGAGTTGGCTGGAGAGCGCCAAAAGCAGCAGGCCATCGCCGAGGCAAAGGCCTACTTCCGGCCGGAGCTGATGGGCCGTATGGACGAAGTGGTGGTGTTCCATGCGCTGGAGGAGGAAGACCTGACCTGCATCGCAGGGCAATTGCTCGCCCAGCTTGAGGAGCGCGCGGCCCGAAGCGGGTATCGGCTGAGCCACGCGCCGGAGTTGCCGGCGGCGCTGGCACGGCGGGCCAGATCCCCCTACGGGGCGCGGGAGCTGCGGCGCACGGTGACCCGGGCGGTGGAGCAGGCACTGGCTGACCGAATCGCGAGCGGCGATGCCCGGCCGGGCAGCAGCTTCACCGCCTGCCTGGAGGGAGAGCAAGTGGTGCTGCTTGCGAATGCTGCTGTGAGTGACCCGGCCACCGTCTGAAACAGCGTACAAAAAAGACGAAACAACGACCGGCACAGCCTTCAAAGAGAGGGCTGCGCCGTTTTTTTGCGAGAAAATGCAAAGTCGGCTTGACATGAAATGCAAAGCTTGCTATACTAAAGATGCAAAGTTAACTTGGCAAAAGGCGCGGCAGGCCGCGCAGGAGGTTCCCGTGAAAACACGCATTCCGGAGCTGCGCAAGCAGCATAAGCTGAGCCAGCAGGAGCTGGCTGAGGCCGTCGGGGTCACCCGGCAGACCATCACCAGCCTTGAGGTGGGCAAGTACACCGCCAGTCTGGTGCTGGCCTACAAGATCGCCCGCTATTTTGGGCTGACCATTGAAGAAGTGTTCGATTTCAGCGACGTAGAGGAGGGCTGAATGATGCTGATCAAGATGATGACGAGCAGCTTTGCCAAGCCGGCAAGCCTGGAAGAATATCGTGAGACGGTGAAACGACGCCGTGCTCCACTGCTGGCCGGCGCGGCGGCAGGTGCGTTGATCGTGGTGCTGGGGTTGGCAGCGGTGCCGGTGGTCTGCGCCGGGATGGAGCAGGTGTATTTCCTGTCGGGTCTGCTCACCGGCATGGGCAGCGCCATCGCCGCAGTGAGCCTTCTGGCGGTGGTGAAGCTGAACCGTCAGCTCAGGGACGAGCAGGCCCTGAAAAACGCCCGCCTGGAGGAGTTGGACGAGCGCAACCAGGCCATCCAGAAAACCGCCTGCACCGCCACGCTGGTGGCGGCCATGGTGGCGCTGATCGCTGCCGTGGTGGTGTTCGCGTTTGTGGATATGGCGGTGTTCCGGGTGCTGTACATTTGCATGCTGGGGCTGATGCTGCTGTACGTCGTCGTGTTGCTGGTGTGCCGCCGCATGATGTGACCAGAGCTGCGACAAATGGATCAAAACACCCAGGGCCCCGCCCCGAAGCGATGCTTCGGAGCGGGGCCCTGTAGGGTAAGGAGGGGGAAAAAGTCAGAACTTGTGTCCTTCGCCGGCCTGACGCACGACCGCCAGGATCTCTTCCAGTGAATGATCCATAATGCTGGAGACGGCGGCAACGATGGCGCCTTCCACCAGCGGGCCATCGCCCAGGCGAACGTTGGGGTCTGCGAGCGTTTCGATGGCCATCTCGGCGGTCATCATGGAGCTGCCCATGTCGAACAGCACGACCACGCCGTCCGGGCCGTTCACGGCCTCAATGGCGTCGTAAATGCGCTGAAAATCGGTTCCGATGCCGCCGTCCGGGAGACCGCCTGCCGCCCGGATGGGTGCGGAAGGTGCCATCTGAAGAGCCAGCTCGGCGGTTCCGTCCGCGATCATTTTGCTGTGGGATACGATGACGATGCCTACCATGTCAGCCCTCCTGCACAGCCGAAGCGACCACACCCAAAAGCAGGGTGAACGAGGTCGCGCCCGGATCCTGGTGGCCGATGCTGCGCTCGCCCAGATAACTGGCGCGGCCCTTGGTGGCGACCATGGCCTTGGTCTTTTCAACACCCACCTGTGCGGCGGCGTGTGCAGCGGCCAGCATTTGAGCGGGGGACTGCCCCTCGGCGGCACGCAGGGCTTCCATGGCGGGGACCATGGCATCCAGCATGGTCTTTTCACCGGGAATGGATTTGCCGCGGATCTTTACGCCATCGATGGCGGCTTCCAGCATGGCCATGAAGTCCACCATGTCCACCTCGGCCTTGCCGGGGACCTTCATGGAGGCACGCATGAAAGCGGTGCCGTACAGCGGACCGGAAGCGCCGCCCACCGTGGAGACCAGGGTCATGCCCACGGTCTTCAGGATCGTGCCCATGTCCTTGTCTGCCAGGGCGGGCAGCTTGGTGGTCACGGCCTGAAAGCCACGGGCCAGGTTGATGCCGTGATCGCTGTCTCCGATGGGCATATCCAGCTCGGTCAGATAGTCCTTGTTCTGCTGGATGATACTGGCCATTTCTTCGATGATACGGATGGCCTGTGCAGTGGTTATCATAGAATGGTCACTCCTCGATGCTCAGCTCTTGTAGGCGGGGGTGTCGGCGGGGGCGTCCAGCAGGGCCTTCAGTTCCTCGTCCAGCCTCAGCAGGCTGATGGAAAAACCGGCCATCTCGATGGAGGTCATGTAGTTGCCCACGAGAGTCTTGTAAACACGGATGCCCCGTGCAGCCAGCACATCCGCCACATGGTTGTTGATGATGTAGAGCTCCATCAGCGGGGTGGCACCGGAGCCGTTGATCAGCACGGCCACCTCGCTGCCGCTGTAGTCGATGTCCGCCAGGATCTTCTCCAGCAGGTGATCCACGATGGCATCGGCGGGGGCGAGCTTTTCCCGGTGGGTGCCGGGCTCGCCGTGGATGCCGATGCCCACCTCCATCTCGTCCTCCGGCAGCTCAAAGCCGGGCTTGCCTGCGGCGGGAACGGTACAGGGGGTGATGGCGGCGCCCATGGTGCGCACGTTGGCGATGACCTTTTCGGCCACGGCCTGCACCTCCTCCAGCGAGGCGCCCTGTTCGGCCCTGGCGCCGGCGATCTTGTGGACAAAGATCGTACCGGCAACGCCGCGCCGGCCGGTGGTGTACAGGGAATCCTGCACCGCCACGTCGTCGTTGGTGATGACCTGCGCACAGGGAATGCCGTCCATGGCAGCCATCTCGGCGGCCATCTCAAAGTTCATCACATCGCCGGTGTAGTTTTTGATGATCAGCAGTACGCCGGCGGGGGTGGCCACTTCGCGGATGGCTGCTTCGATCTGGTCGGGGGTGGGGGAGGTGAACACGGCGCCGGCGACCGCGGCATCCAGCATGCCTTTGCCCACAAAGCCGCCGTGAGCGGGCTCATGGCCGGAGCCGCCGCCCGAGACAAGGGCGACCTTATCGGTCTTTTTTTCGGCGCGGACCAGTACATCGTATCCGGGCAGACGTTTCAGGTGCCCGGGATGGGCTTTGGCGATGCCTTCGAGCATCTCCTGCTCGACGTTCTCCACCTGGTTGATAAATTTTTTCACAGTATTTTCCTCCCCTGTACGGAGTACTCTGCTGCAACCAGGGGCTCAAACAACGCAAAACCGCGGTGCAGCAGGATATTCGAATCTACACAAATACATTATATAACAAAAGACGGGAAATGCATAGAGGGAATTCGAAAAAATGCACATAAATTTCAATCTTGCGATGATTGAATTTGTGCAGAATATGGATTATAATAGATAAAACAAATGCTGCGATACGGTGGGGCGGAGGACCCCTGCTGCATCCCGGGCGGGCCGGACAGGGGCCCGCGTGTGAAAGGGAGGTCGTACGATGTATTCGAGAGAGGTCACTGTGATGAATGCCAGCGGGCTGCATGCAAGGCCCGCATCCAATCTGGTGCAGTACTGCGCGAAGTTTCCCTGCCGGCTGACCCTGA
>JAFUQL010000170.1 GCA_017472375.1 Oscillospiraceae bacterium
CGATGGTGCGCTCCTTCATGCCGGGCAGGCTGGCGATGGAGACGTGCCGCTCGGCGCCGTAGTTCAGCTCGGCGTAGATCTCATCGCTCAGCACCATGATGTCGGTGCCGCGCAGCACCTCGGCCAGGGCCTCCAGGTGCTCCCGCTCCATCACCGCGCCGGTGGGGTTGCAGGGGAAGGGCAGGATCAGCAGCTTGGTGCGGGGGGTGATGGCCGCCCGCAGCTCCTCGGCGGTGAGGCGGAACTCGTTCTCCTGCTTCAGGGGGATCTTCACGGCCTTGCCGCCGGTCAGGCAGGTGATGGGGTCGTAGCAGACGTAGCAGGGCTCGGGGATGATGACCTCGTCGCCGGGGTTCACCAGCGCCCGCACGGCGATGTCGATGGCCTCCGAGCCGCCCACCGTGATCAGCACCTCGCCGTCGGGCTGGTACTCCAGGTCAAAGCGGCGCTTCAGGTAGCGGCAGATCTCGGTGCGCAGCTCCTTCAGGCCGGCGTTGGAGGTGTAGCGGGTCTGGCCGATCTCCAGGTTGCGGATGCCCGCATCCCGGACGGCCCAGGGGGTCTTGAAGTCCGGCTCGCCCACGCCCAGGCTGATGCAGTCCTTCATCTCGGCCGCAATGTCGAAGAATTTGCGGATGCCCGAGGGGCGCATGGCAACGGCGGCCGAAGCCAGAATGTTGTCGTAATTCATCACAGTACGGTGCACTCTCTTTCGTCAGGGTCTTCTTCCAGGAACATCTCGCCGTCCTTTTTGTAGGTGCGCAGCACGAAGTGGGTGGCGGTGGAGCGCACATCGTCCAGCGGGCTCAGGCGCTTGGCCACGAACAGGGCCACCTCGTGGAAGCTGCGGCCGCCGATGATCAGCTGCAGGTCGTAGCCGCCGCTCATCAGCAGCACGCTCTCCACCTCGTCGAAGGCGGCGATGGTCAGGGCGATGTCGTCAAAGCCGTGGCTCTTTTTGGGGGTGACGCACAGCTCGATCACCGCCTGCACCTTCTGGGAGCCCAGTTTCTCCCAGTTGACCAGGGTCTTGTAGCCGCGGATGTAGCCCTTGGCCTTGGCCAGCTCCATCATCTCGTGGATCTCGGCGGGGGTCTTGTCCAGCATGGCGCCCAGGTCGTTCTCACTCAGGCGGGCGTTGTTCTCAAGCAATCTCAGAAGCTGTTCCATGGTGATGGGAACCTCTCTTTCTTCACACAATGATTCGTTTTCGCCCCACAGGCGGGGGCACAGAGATAGATACTACTATTATAAAAAAAACTTGGCGCTTTCGCAACCATTCCCGCGTAAATCTGCTATAATGGGTAAAGCCGCAGTGCCGGAGTGCAAAGGCGGCGCAAAAAACCGTGATGCGGCGAGCATCACCGCAACAGAGAGGGTAAAGTATGAAGGCTGTCATCACCGTCATCGGCCGCGACACCGTGGGCCTGATCGCCAAGGTCAGCGCGGCCTGCTGCGACATGAACATCAACATTGAGGACGTGACCCAGAGCGTTATGCAGGATATGTTCTGCATGATCATGCTGGTGAACCTGGAAAAGAGCACCGTCTCCCCCGAGGCCATGCGCCTGCGGTTCGCGCAGGTGGGCCAGGAGCTGGGCATGCAGGTGAACATCACCCGGCAGGAAGTGTTCGACGCCATGCACCGCATCTGAGCCGCCCGGAGGACATAGACCATGAGCATCATCAACACCCGTGACATCCTCGAGACCATTGGGATGATCACCGCCGAAAACCTGGACGTGCGCACCGTGACCATGGGCATCAGCCTGCTGGACTGCATCGACCCGGACCCCGCGCGCGCCTGCGAGAAGATCTACGCCAAGATCACCACCAAGGCCGCCCGGCTGGTGCCGGTGGTGGAGGCCATCAGCCGGGATTACGGCATCCCCATCGTGAACAAGCGCATCAGCGTGACCCCCATCGCCATGCTGCTGGGCGCCTGCCCGGACGCCGACCCGGTGGAGTTCGCAAAGACCCTGGACGCCGCCGCCAAGGCCGTGGGGGTGAACTTCATCGGCGGCTTCGGCGCGCTGGTACACAAGGGCTTTTCCGCGGGGGATGAGCGGTTGATCCGCTCCATCCCCGAGGCGCTGGCCGTGACCGACCTGGTGTGCAGCAGCGTGAACATCGGCAGCACCAAGAGCGGCATCAACATGGACGCGGTGCGCCTGATGGGCGAGACCGTGCGCGCCACCGCCGAGCGCACCGCCGACAACAACTGCATGGGCGCCGCCAAGCTGGTGGTGTTCTGCAACGCCCCCGAGGACAACCCCTTCATGGCGGGTGCGTTCCACGGCGTGGGCGAGCCCGACTGCGAGATCCATGTGGGCGTCTCCGGCCCCGGCGCGGTGCGCGCTGCGCTGGCCAAGCTGCCCAAGGATGCGCCCATCGACCAGGTGGCGGAGCTGGTGAAGCGCACCGCCTTCAAGATCACCCGGCTGGGCCAGCTGGTGGCCAACCTGGCCGCCGAGCAGCTGGGCGGGCCCGCGGGCAACATCGACCTGA
>JAFUQL010000171.1 GCA_017472375.1 Oscillospiraceae bacterium
AGTCTGCTGCAGCGGCGGTGCAAGCTGGGTTACGCCCGTGCCGCCCGCATCATGGATGAGATGGAGCAGATGCACATCATCGGCCCCTACGAGGGTGCGAAGCCCCGGCAGGTGCTCATCAACCGCACCCAGTGGCAGGAGATGTGTATGCGCGCCGACAACCCTGTGCCCGACGAGCTGTAATACACGAACAGAGGTACCTACCTATGGAACTTTATACCGAATTTCTTCCCCTGTGCCGTGCCGATGCCGAGGCCCGTGGCTGGGATGAACTGGACTTTGTGGTGGTGACCGGCGATGCCTATGTGGATCACCCCAGCTTCGGCCCGGCTATTATCGGCCGCGTTCTGGAGGCGGAGGGCTACCGGGTGGGCTACATCAGCCAGCCGGACTATACCACCTGCGAGAGCTTCAAGGAGTACGGCCGCCCTAAGTATGCCTTTATGATCGGCGGCGGCAACGTAGACAGCATGGTGGCCCGCTACACGGTGGCGAAGCAGCCCCGCGCGGTGGACGAGTACACCCCGGGCGGCAAGCCCGGCAAGCGGCCGGATCGCTGCGCCACCGTCTACTCGCGGCTGGCCAAAGAAGCCTATCCCGACTGCCCGGTGGTGCTGGGCGGCCTGGAGGCATCTTTGCGCCGTTTTGCTCACTACGACTACTGGCTGGACGAGGTGATGCCCAGCATCATGGAGGATGCGCCGGCCGACCTGGTGACCTTCGGCATGGGAGAGCGCCAGACCAGGGAGATCGCCCGCCCTCTGGCAGCAGGGGAGCCGGTGCAGACCATCACCGATGTGGCCGGCACCTGCTACATGGCTGACTTTTCCGGCCTGCCCGCCCGCTATGTGGAGTGCGCCGGCTTTAATAAGGTGAGCGCCGACAAGGTGGCCTACGCCAAGGCCTGCCGTATCCAGATGGACGAGCAGGACAGCCTGACCGGTCAGCCGGTGGTGCAGAAGCAAAAGACTCGCTATCTGGTGCAGAATCCGCCCGCCGTCCCGCTGAATCCGGTGGAACTGGACGAGGTGTTTGCGCTGCCCTTTACCCGCCGTTCCCACCCCAGCTACGATGCGCTGGGCGGTGTGCCCGGTCTGGAGGAGGTGGAGTTTTCCATCATGCAGAACCGCGGCTGCTACGGCGGCTGCAATTTCTGTGCCATTGCCCTGCATCAGGGCCGCTGCGTGACCAGCCGCAGCGAGGCCAGCATCCTGGAGGAGGGCGAGCGGATCGCAGCATCGCCTGGGTTCAAGGGGTACATCCATGATGTGGGCGGCCCCACCGCCAACTTCCGCAAGATCAGCTGCGCCGAGCAGATGAAGCGCGGTATGTGTCAGGGCGGCAAGAAGTGCCTTGCGCCGAGCCCCTGCCCCAAGCTGATCGTGGACCACAAGGAGTATTTGGGCATCCTGCGCAAGCTGCGGGCCATCCCCGGCGTAAAGAAGGTGTTCATCCGCAGCGGTATCCGCTACGACTACCTGATCCTGGACAAGGATGAGAGCTTCTTTAAGGAGCTGGTACAGCACCATGTGTCTGGCCAGTTAAAGGTGGCCCCGGAGCACTGTGCCCCCAACACACTGGCTTACATGGGCAAGCCGCCCATCGAGGTGTTCGATAAATTCAAGGCGCGCTTTTACGAGCTGACCAAGCAGGCCGGCAAAAAGCAGTATCTGGTGCCCTATCTGATGAGCAGTCACCCGGGCAGCACCCTGAAAGATGCGGTCATTCTGGCTGAGTACCTCTACAAAAACCGCATGAAGCCCGAACAGGTGCAGGACTTTTATCCCACCCCCGGCACCGTGTCCACCTGTATGTTCTATACAGAGCTGGACCCCTATACCCTGAAGCCGGTGTTTGTGGAAAAGACCTCCGAGGGCAAGGCCATGCAGCGCGCGCTGCTGCAGTACTACGAGCCGAAAAACGCCACCCGCGTGGTCAAGGCGCTGCGTATGACCCACCGGGAGGATCTGATCCCTCTGCTGGTGCCTGCGGCGGC